>JBGTDH010000735.1:0-11452 GCA_041748435.1 Pirellulales bacterium | reverse complement strand
CGCGGCCTGTCGAGCCGCGCGGCGATACCGCCCGGCTCGATCTGCTCGAGCGGCGGATGGCCGAGATGGAGCGTCGCCTGGCCGAGTTGGAACGGCTGTTATCGCGCCGCCCCTGAGACCGCAGTTTCACGCCGCATGCGTTTCCGCGGCGGCGTTGCATCCTGACCGATGGCAGACAGCAGCCGCTTGCAAATATTGGGCAGCTCCTTGCGCTGGACGCTCTGCCGCCGCTGGTTGAGCAGATGCCGGATGATGTCGCGACGGGACACAATTCCCACGACGCGGCCATGATCGACTACCGGCAATCGCCGGATGCGATGCTTAGCCAGTAACTCGGCCGCCGACGTGAGATCGGCATCGGGACCGATCACCCACACCACTTTGGTCATTAACTCGCCCACGGTCTGCTCTTGCAGCGAGGGAAAACTGGCGATCTTCAGCAGGTGATACTCGGTGAGCACGCCCAGGAGGCGCCCCTCCTCATCGACCACGGGCGCCCCGCTGATGCGGGCATCCACCAAGGTCTCGATAGCCGCTTCGGCCGGCGTATCCGGCATAAGCGTGATAACACGCGGCGTCATGACGTCCCGCACGCAATCCATGAACTGCTCTCCGAGAATTGCCCCAGAAAAGCTAGCTCGCGAACAAGGGACAGGGAACCGGGACAGCCGGAACGAGGGGGAACGTCGGGAAATGGAGTAAACTGGCTTCGCGGATCATGCATGTGGTATCGTCTCGATTTGGTGCTTCTCCCACAATGGATACAGGACCGCACATTTCCGGGCCACGCGTATTGCTCGAGGGCCCGCATTGCCGCGGGCTCGATCTCCCAATCGCTGCCCAAAAACCGTTGGACCAGGAGCGGAATGTCGCCGGTACGTTTCCGCAAAGGGCATCTCGCCGATTTCGTCGATAAACAGCGTGCCGCCGTCGGCCACCTCGAACAGCCAGAATTGGCCTCAGCGGAAAAAACGATCGGTTGCTATTCCAACTACAAAGCAATCGCCGCGCCCCAAAAAGATACTCAGACCCAGTTTCCCGCCAAAAACAGTTCGATTGCGTCCACCAAATCCGATCTGTGCCTGATGGCATTCGACTTGCTTGTTGGGGAGAGCCAGGGAGAGCCATGAGGAAGGGGTTGCTCCGATCGTCATCACTCTTTTGTCAGGAACTCTATGAAACACGTCGACGAAGTACGTCTTGAAACCGACGTTGCCTACCGAGTGAGATACCTGGCGGAGTTCATGGGATTTGAAGAAGGCGATGAGGCCGCCATCCACGCATCGGCCTGCCACTTGGCGCCTCTCGTTCCTGCGCTCGTCGACGCGGTCTACGACAAGCTCTTCATGTACGACGCCACCAAGCGGCACTTCCTGCCGCGCCAGCACGAGTACGGCGGCGCGCTGCCCGACGATCTGGAGTCCCTCCGCCAAGATCACGAGATGATCCAGTTTCGGAAAAACCACCTGGCACGCTATCTTAGCGCGCTCGTGACTCGACCGTTCGACGAGAAGTTCATCGGCTACCTGGATATGGTCGGCAAGATTCATACGCCGCAGGCCGGCAATGCCGAGATCGTCGTGCCCTTGGTGCAAATGAATGCCCTGCTGGGCTTCGTGGCCGACGCGCTGACGGCCACCCTGTTGAGCTTGGGCCTCGACCGCCAGACGGAGATGCGGACGGTTCGAGCCTTCAACAAATTGCTGTGGCTCCAAAACGACCTGATCTCCCGGCACTATGCGGGAGAGCACGCGACCCGTGCGGCCGCGGCGTAATTCGACGTGCAGCCATGTTGAGTGGCAAGAGTCAGAGAGTTAATCCCAATGCGTCCCCCAACTGGAAAGGTAGGCACAACGATGAACGCCAAGAAGATCTTGTTCCCGACGGATTTCTCCACATGCAGCGATGCCGGCCTCGAGCAGGCCACCGCATTGGCTCGCGATGCGGAAGCCACGCTGTTGATTGTCCACGTGGAAGAGCCGCCCGCTGCCTACGGAGCTGGTGAGATGTACTACGGCCTCAGTGAGCCGGATCAGACCGCCATGCTGCGAATGCTGCACGACGTGCGCCCAACAGATCCCACCGTGCGTTGCGAGCACCGGTTGTTGCGAGGCGATCCCGCCGAGGAGATTGTGAACGAAGCCGACCGAGAGCACTGCGATCTGATTGTGATGGGAACGCATGGCCGGACCGGCTTCAGTCGGTTGCTGTTGGGAAGCGTGGCCGAGGCGGTCGTGCGTCGCGCCAACTGCGCGGTCTTCACCTACAAACTCCCGCGCCATTTGCCGGCAACAAAGGTGGCCACCGCGTAAGGCGCTCTTAACGCACGAGGCAGCCGAGAACCACCTGGCGGAGCAGGCCTTCCACGCCGAGATCGGATAAAACGCATTGCACTGGCCAGCAGCGGCGTCTAGCCAACGGCTCTGGGATGGGACACACTATACGCGCGTTGCCGAGGTCCTAACCAGATGCCGTCCTGTTGAGGTGGATTATGCGCCGATTTAATTTGCTCCTGCCTGCCGCCCTTCTTGCAGCACTGTGCTGCGGCCCTCTGTCTGCGGAGGATTTTCCCAAGGGCGAGGTTGCCAAGTACACGTTCGAGTCGAGCAAGATCTTTCCGGGCACGGTGCGAGATTTCTGGGTCTATGTTCCCAAGCAGTACGACCCCGCCAAGCCGGCCTGTTTGCACGTGAATCAGGACGGCGTGCAATTTGGCGCGCCGGCCGTGTTCGATGAGTTGATCCACAAGAAAGAGATGCCGGTCACGATCGGCGTGTTCATCATGCACGGCCGCGTGAAGGCGATTTCGGACGCGGCGCTGGACCGGTTTAACCGCAGCTACGAGTACGATGGCTTGGGCGACAACTATGCCCGTTTCTTGATCGAGGAGCTGCTGCCCGAGGTGGAGAAGAAGACCGCCGCCGATGGCCGGCCGATTCGCCTCTCCAAAGACGGCAACGACCGGGCCATTGCCGGATCTTCCAGCGGCGCCATCTGCGCCTTCACCGCGGCCTGGGAACGCCCGGATAGCTTCCGACGCGTGTTCAGCGCCATCGGCACCTACGTGGGCCTCCGCGGCGGGCACGTTTATCCCACCCTTATTCGCAAGTATGAGCCCAAGCCGCTGCGCGTGTTCCTGGAAGATGGCAGCAACGATCTGAATATCTATGGCGGCGATTGGTGGATGGCCAATCAGTCGATGGAGCGGTCGTTGACGTTCGCCGGTTACGAAGTCGAACATGCCTGGGGCGAAGGCGGACACAACGGCAAGCACGCCACCGAGATCTTTGCCGAAGCCATGCGCTGGCTGTGGAAAGATTGGCCTTCGCCCATCTCCACCGGCGCGGGCTCGCCGCAGCTTCAACAGATTCTGATCTCCGGCGAAGGCTGGAAGCCCGTGGCCGACGGATACAAGTTCACGGAAGGCCCCTCGGTGAATGCCAAGGGGGAAGTCTTCTTCAACGACGTGCCCAACAGCAAGACGTACAAAGTGGCGCTCGATGGCCAAGTCAGCGTGTTCTTAAGCGACACGCAGCGTGGAGACGGCCAGGCCTTTGGACCCGATGGCCGCCTGTACTCGGTGGCCGGCGGCGCGGAGCAGATCATCGCCTACGATCCGCAAGGTCAAAAGAGCGTCATCGCCGAAGGCTTCCGCGGCAACGATCTCGTGGTCCGGCAAGTTGGCAGCATCTACGTCGCCGAGCCCGGCTGGACGGGCCGGTCCCCCCGCCAGATCTGGCTTATCAGCCGCACGGGTGAAAAGAAGGTGGTCGATACCGGCCTGAAGTTCTCCAACGGACTCACTCTCTCTCCCGATCAGAGCCTATTGTACGTGGCCGATAGCCGCAGCCACTGGGTCTACAGCTACCAGGTCCAGCCCGATGGCACGCTGGCCCACAAGCAGCGTTACTTCCACTTGCACGAACCCGACACCGCTGACGACAGCGGCGCCGATGGCCTGCGGGTCGATCGCGACGGCCGGCTGTACGTCGCCACGCGATTGGGCATTCAAATCTGCGATCAGGCCGGCCGCGTGAACTGCATCCTTCCCACGCCCAACGGCAAGGTCAGCAACTTCACCTTCGCCGGCCCCAACTTCGACACGCTTTACGCCACCTGCGGCGACCGCCTCTTTTCCCGCAAGCTCAAGGTCCAAGGCGCCCAAGCCTGGCAACCACCGCTCAAGCCGGCCGCCCCGCGGCTGTGATGCCAACGCGATTGCCGCTTTTGCTTTGACCAACACCGCATCGACGTGGCCGTAAGATTATCAAGGCGACCTTTGGGGATACGGTGGTTAATGCATAGAATAAGATCAGTTTTCACCTGGGAACTACACAGGAGCACAGCCATGTGGCGCCAAGGGGACTTATTCATTGCGGTCGCCGAGCGGCTTCCCGGAGACGCGAGCCGGGTTTTCGGTGGCGTGCTGGCCGAGGGAGAGTTCACCGGTCATGCGCATCGCTTGGAATGCCTGGACACCGCGCTCGTCTATCGCCGCGGCTCGGACCAGTACCTGCACGTTACGGCCGTGCAGGCCGTGATCGTGCATGAGGAGCACGGTCCCGTTGCACTTGCGCCGGGTGTTTATCGCGTCTGGCGCCAACGCGAGTACACTCCCGAGCGATTGCGCACTGTTTGCGATTGAGTCGAATCCTCTCCCTGCTATGTTTCGATGGCTGTCATCCCGTGCCCGCTGTTCGCCCGCCGACGCCCGGCTCCAGATTCTGCGCGGATTCGCGTCCGACGGGCTACGTGTGAGCGGCCGATTGAACTTGGCAGGGGCGCCCTTCAAGCGGCTTCCCGCCCGGTTGCAAGCCGATGAGATCGATCTGACTAATTGCCAATCCTTGGCTGGGCTTCCCGCCGGCCTTGTGTGTGAAGAGTTGTTGGTGCGGGGCGTCCCGCTGGAGAGTTTGCCGCCGGACCTTTGCGTGAAGACGATGATCGACGCCTCGGATTGCCGGTGCCTGAAGAGCGTTCCACCCCTCCAGACGACGACGCTCCGCCTCCGTAACTGTGTTCGACTTCAGGAGCTTCCGGCCCGGTTAGCCGTGCGCCATCTCGACATCAGCGGCTGCACGCAGTTGCGAAGCCTGCCGGAAGAGATCGCTGGTCGTCTGGAAGTCCTGCATGCGCAAGGCTGTTCGCGCCTAACGGAGTTACCCAAGGGACTCAAGCGAGTGCAGGGGGTGGATGTCTCGGGTTGCATCGGTCTGCGCAGTCTGCCAGAAGACCTCTGCCGCACCGCCTGGGTGGAGGTAGCTGACTCCGGACTGGTGAAGCTTCCCTCTACAGTGCCGGGATGGCGCATCCTCTGGCGTCGCATGCCGGTCCCGGCGCATGTCGTCACTGCGCCGGAGACCATCACGGCGCGGGAGGTTCTGACGGAGCAGAATCTCGAGCTGCGAAGGGTGATGCTGGAGCGGATGGGCGCCGAGCGATTCTTCCGCGAGGCAAACCCTGAAGTCATGGACCAAGATCAAGACCCGGGCGGACCTCGGCAATTGCTGCGCATTCGCTTCGGAAGTGGGGAAGATCTGGTGTGTGTCGCTGTGCAGTGCCCCTCGACCGGCAGAGCCTACTTACTGCGCGTGCCACCCACGATGCAAACCTGCCGGCAAGCGGTGGCCTGGACGGCCGGCTTCGACAATCCCGACGACTACCACCCGATCCACGAAACCTAAAGGCGGGGAGCGCGGTGCATCGGCCGTCTTCACTCGCGCGGGTTGCCCCTCTTGCACGCTTGGAGCCGGCGAACGTCGCGTAATAGGAGAAAGCCGGTTACGTTGGCGAAAATGCAGACCAAGACCAAGGGGATGAGCGCCGTGTTCATGAGTGCCACGACGGTTACGTGGATGCCCGTGGCTTGCGACGGCGTTAACGCCTCCTTAAACACGGCAGCGTTGTAATCGTACAGGACCATGCCGCTAAAACATCGCAGCCAGGCGGCGAATGCAATAGCGGCCGCGCTGCCGAGGATGCTGGTCACCAACAGAGCGGAATGGACTGTTGCCTGAGGCTCCAGATTCGTGACGCCCAAGGGGGGCGGCGCCGTGCTTCGCAATTTGTTCCACATAGAAACTCCCGCTATTTCGTCGCGGCCGCCCGGGCCGCTTTGCGGGCGGCTTCAAATTCGTCGCCGGGGTTCCATTGGGGCAGGTCGGGACGCTGGGCGGCTTGCAGGCCGATGTAGTACAGCAAGCGCACGTCTTCCACGGCGCCGCGCAAGTCCCAACTCTCGTCGTACTCGTCGCTGGGCTGATGGTATTTGGTCCGCGTCCATTCTTCCATCTGCTGCTTGCCCCAACCTTCGGGTTTCCCAATTACATTGACGCCCGAATGCAGGTACACGCCGGGCACGCCCACCTTGGCCAGACTGAACTGGTCGGAGCGATAGTAGAAACCGCGGTCGGGAAACTGATCGGCAGTCACCACGCGCTTCTGCCAGCGGGCGATTCCCTCGACCAGCTTGTCCAGGTCGGACTTGCCTAAGCCGATGACGTTCACATCCTGCGTGGGTCCGATGATATTCAGCCCATCGATGTTCACTACGGCCGCCAGATTCCCGGCCGGCAGCGGCGGATGTGCGGCAAAATACTCGGATCCGAGCAAGCCTTGCTCTTCGGCCCCGACGGCGGCGAACAGGATCGAGCGCGCGGGGCGATCTTTCAGGGATGCACAGGCCCGTGCGATCGTGAGCAGCGCGGCGGTTCCGGAGGCATTGTCGATCGCGCCGTTGTAAATGTTGTCTCCCTGGGCATCGCGCTGGGCGGCCAGCCCAAGGTGATCGTGATGGGCCATGAACACCACGGCCTGCTGAGCGAGCGCCGGATCGCTGCCGGGAAGCATTCCCAGCACGTTGCCCGTTTGCCGTTTGCGCACATTACAAGGGAACTCCACGGAAAGTTGAACGCCCAGCGGCACGGGCTTGAAGTCGCGTCGCTCGGCCGCGGCCCGCAGCTTATCCAAATCTTGCCCGCCCAATGTCGCGATCCGCCGCGAGGCGTCCTCGGTAAACCAGCCCTGCATCTCCAGTCGCGGCCCGGCAGACTGATCGAGTTCGAACTCCTCGCCCGACCAGGAGGTCTGCACCACTTGGAACGGATACCCTGCCGAAGGCGCGGTGTGAATGATGAGGGCGCCCGCCGCCCCTTGCCGTGCCGCGCTTTCGTACTTGTAATCCCAACGACCGTAATACAGGCGGCGTTTGCCGGCGAACAGCGCGGGATCATCGGCCGGATCGTTGTTCATCATCAGCAGGATCTTGCCGCGCAGATCGGTCTTCTTGAAATCGTCCCATTGGAACTCGGGCGCCTGGATGCCGTAGCCCACGAACACAAGTTCGGCATTTTCCACACGAACATTATCATGGGGCTTGCCGCTGGCGAAGACAAAGTCGTCGTGCCGCTTCAACTCCAGCGACTCTTGGCCATGCCGGAATCTCGCCGTGGCGGGCACGCGGGCCGTCACGCCCACCAGCGGCACGGGCTGAAACCATCCACCTCCCGGCGCCGCGGGCTTGAGCCCCAGCGATTCGAACTGGGCGGCGATGTACTGCTGCGCCAATTCATCGCCGCGCGACCCCGGCCCACGACCCTCCAACAAATCGCTCGCCAGAAAGCGAATATGCCCGCGCAGCCCCTGCTCATGAATCGCCGCTTCGGCCGCCGCAACATGCCCCGCATCCGGTTGAATCGGCTGCAAGACGGCGTTCGCCGGCGTGTCTTCAACCGACGCGGCCCGGTATTCCCCGTAGGCCTTCTGAATCTCCGCGGCAGCAGGGGAGCCGCGGTGAATCCAAACACGGTAGCGGCAGGTGATGGTGTGGCCGGCGGGAAAAGTTTGCGGATCGACGCCGGGCCAGCCGACGCTCACGAGGCCGTAGTGGCGCGTCATCCAGGTGGGCGGATAATCGCGGTGTTGCGGATGGACGAAGATCGCCGCGCCGCTGAGTTTTCCAGGGCCAGAGAAATCGGCGGTGAAATCTGCCCACGGCAGTTTAGTCACGAGCAGATCGCCGGAAGTGCGTCCGGCGGGCGCGGCAATGCCGTCCGGGAGCTTGGCATCCTCGGGCACGGTGATGATCGTCTTCGTCCGCGGCCCAAAGCGGAAGTTGAATCCGCCGTAGCTCTTCCCCTCTGCGCCGGACAGAGTCAGCGGCAGATCCAGCGGCGTCCAGCGCAGCTCGACGTCGATCGCCCGGCTCTCGGCGACTGCCGGATGCACCGCCAGCAGCACCTGCTCGCGCACGAGTTGCTTCTCGCCGTCGAACCAGCCATTTTCAACGCTCAGTCGCGCGCCGTCGGCGTTCGCCTCTTTCGTCAGCCAGCGGCCAAACACGTGCCGCAGCTCACCGCGGGCAGACCAGAGGTCGTATTCCTTCTCGCCCGCTTTGATGTGCGGCCAGGCCCAGTACATCCCACGATGGTACAGATGGTCCTTGGGGAAATCGTCGGTAATCACTTCTCCGTCCAGGCCGTAGACCGGGTGGAAGTAACATGCTCGCGCGCGGCTGCCCGGCGCCCCCGGCCGCGCAATCATGCCGTGGTTATAGACCAGCACGGGCTTTCCGTTTTCCCACAGTCCCAGCGATTGCTCGCTCACGGCCTGGAAACGAAAGCCTGCCGGTGAGCCTGCCGGCTCTTCTGCCAGCACAACGGACGCGCCCAGCACGGCCGTGGCAAACAACAGGAGTGAGATTACGCGCATAGGGGCCCTTCGCGGAAGGTGTTGCTTATAGTCATGGCGCATTGCGCAAGAACGCGTGGTAGTTGTCGTCGAGCGTGGAAAGCGGCTCGCCGAGGGATTCGGACAGCGTGGAGCGGCGGTCGCGGCCAGTGTAGAGGGCGGTGAGGGCGGTAAACAGGCCGTCGCGGTGCGTGCCGTGGGAAGCGTGCATCAGATAATGCGTCAGGCCGGCCGATTGGCTGTACAGCCGGGCGATGCGTGGGTCGCGTTGCAAGGCAGCGCGGTCCATCCCGCACAGCGTTTCCAGCGGCACATAGAACCCGTCGTTCACGAAGCGATACTGCGCGGCGCGAAAACGCTCGGCGTCGGTCCCGCCCACGGTGAGGCATCCGTCCCGCTCGGTAAGCGATTCGAAGTAGCAGGCTATGCCCTCAATCAGCCAGAAGTTGTGCTTTTCCCCCGGCTCCGCCACGGCGGCGCGCGTCTCGTGAAAGAGTTGATGCACGGCCTCGTGATAGAGAACAGTGTCGTCGAACGCCGGTTGCTTCGTCTGCGGATCCTCGGGGACAAAGAAGTACGCGGTGCGGCGGCGGGAGATGTAGATGCCCGTGGTCGGAATGTCGTCCGGAACTTCACCACGGAGGGCTTGCAGATACTCGGCCCGATTGCGAAACACCATCAGTTGATGGCGTTTGGGCGCGCGCGGCGGCTTGAACTTGGCGCTAACCAGTTCGCCGGGCGTCGCGTAAAAACCGCCGCAAGCCTGCAGCCACGCGGCATGCAATCGCTCCAGCTTGATGCCGAAGCGGGCTGCCGCTTCCAGGCTGTGATTGGTCACAACCTCAAAATGCTCGGTCTGCAACTCCCAGCCGGTGTCGATGTCCGCGTGCAGACGTGCGTCCTGCTCGGCACTAATCCAGCGCCCCTTGTGATAGCGCTCGCCCGCTTCATAACGTGCCGCGCGCGTCTGGGGCAGCCAGCCGAAGCGTTCATGCCAGACATGGTTCATCTTGTGCTTGGCCAGGGAGAACGGCGTGTGCCAGCCGCCTTCGCCCTGTTGATATCCCCAGGCTCGCCGCGCCGCTTCGTGCTCGGGGTCTTCACGCAGCACGCCGCCGAGCAACTCGATTGCCAGCGAAACATGGCCGGCCTTGTCGGCCGCCTGCGCGAGATCGAATAGCTTCTTCGCCCGCGCCGCGCGGAGTTGGCCGAATCGGCGATGCCATTCGACCAACTTGGGTGAAGCTTCCGCCTTCGCACGCTCAGCCGGTTGCGTGGGATCGAACAGCAGCAACCGCTGACCGCGATCTACCGGCAGCCACTGACGCGCGCGACGGGCTTCCTCGGCCAGACCCTGCTGATCGCACCAGACGGCCAGTTGCTCCAGATGCTGACCGTGCTCGCGGTCGCTCTGCTCGCGCTGCTGATAAACATCGCCGGCAGCGCGCGCTACAAGAGGGAGCAGCACCACGGTTGCTGCCAGAGTTCCCACGCGCGAGATGAAGGGGAGCCTGGTCACTTCCTCTAGTGTACTTCATCGGCGACGTTGTCGAAGCGTTCGGAGCAAATGCGGCGGCTTCGGCGGCGGCAAGCCAACGCGTGGCACTCTTGAATTCGCCCGCGCACCAGGGCCAGCAACTGCTCGTCGTCGCAGGCGGAAGACTCGGACGGCAGAATCGGCCGGCCGAATTGCACCTGCACCACGCCCACCCGCGGGAAAGCCTGCCACCGCGGCCACGCCGCAAAGGCCCCCTCGATGGCCACGGGCAAGACCGGCACACCTGTGCGTTTCACAAGGACGCTAAAGCCGGGCTTCAACTCCGCCACGCGACCGTCCGGAGTCCGCGTGCCTTCCGGAAAAATGAGCACCATCTCCTCGCGCTTCAGCCGCCGCAGCGTTTCCTTGAGGCCTGCCAGGCCGAGGCCCTCCCGATCGATGGGAATGGCGTCGAGCGAATTGATCAGCCAGCGGAACGGCAGAAAACCGAACAAAGTCTGGCGCGCCAGGTAGTTCATCCTCCGATTGCAGGCCAGCCCCACCAGAACCGGATCGAACTGGCTCTGATGATTGGAGACCACCAGCACGCCGCCGGATGCCGGAATGTGCCGCCGATCTTCACACCGCACCGCCAGCAGCAACACGCCGAACATGCGACACAAGATTCGCAGCAGCGCGTACCAGACGCGTTTAGGCAAAGATCGCGGCACGGGACCTCAGAGGCAGGAGATAACGGCGTGCCGCTAACTATTCTCTGCTGGGCGGGAATTGTCAAACCGGGATCGGTGCGGTAGCGGACTCGCCATCAAGTCCGCGCCGCTGGAACCCATCGGAACTGCGGGGCCCTGGTGCTTCCGTCGCGTAAAGAATTGATCGGCGAATGACCAGCTAATCGGCTTTGGAACGTCCAGCGTGTATGCCGACTAACCGCTTCTTGCGGGGCCAGGCGTGTCACGATGCGAAGGCACGACGTGTGCTGACTTGCTTCACAACCTATCGCTCGGGGATTCTCTTACTGCGTAGTACGGGAGGCCCGAAAAACTTCGATTGAGGAGAACAAACATGCGACGCTTACATTGCCAGGCGATGGCGCTACTTCTCGGGAGCGGTCTCGCCACGCTCTCTTGGGCGCAGCAACCGGGAGGTCCGCCGCGCGGGACGCCGAATCCCTCTCGCGCAAACGCTTCGCCCGTTGAGGAGAAGACCAATCCGGCGGGCAAGTCGATTGTGGCGAACAAGAACTTCCGCGCGGACAAGCTCAAGGGA
>JBGTDH010000734.1:0-3837 GCA_041748435.1 Pirellulales bacterium | reverse complement strand
CCGCCATGCGGTACACCGAAGCTCGCCTGGCCCCCGCCGTGAAACCGGCTTCGTGCTGGCGTCCTCGCTGCTCGATCCACGGCAAAGTTTCTACAGCGTCTACGGCGATCTCTTCGCCGGCTTCTGCCTGGCCGCCACACTGATCTTCGCCCTCGCCGGCCTCTGGCCTCGCTTCAACACCTAGCGCAGGGGGGCACGGCGGGCGGTTGTGAACAGAGCGTGAATTTGCTATATTCAGGCAATTGCAATGGGCCAGGGACGGGCCATCTTAAGTCTTTGTGCCACAATCAGTTGCCACACGGAAGTTGACCCGCGGCTTCCCGGCAGAAAGGACGCTCCTTGTCTACCGATTCCAACGATCCCGACTCCGGCGAAACCCCACCCGCCCCTGAAGGCAGCGGCGCCGTGATCATGGGGGGCCGGATGATCGAGATGTCGATCGAGAATGAGCTCAAGGAGAGCTACCTGACGTACGCCATGAGCGTGATCGTCAGCCGTGCGTTGCCCGATGTGCGCGATGGGCTAAAGCCCTCGCAGCGCCGCATTCTGGTGGCCATGAACGATCTGAACCTCACGCCGGGCGCCAGCCGCGTGAAGTGCGCCAAGATCTCGGGAGACACCAGCGGCAACTATCATCCGCACGGAGAGAGCGTCATCTATCCCACCCTGGTGCGCATGGCCCAGGAATGGAACATGCGGCATGTGCTGATCGACAAGCAAGGCAACTTTGGCTCGATCGCAGGTTTGCCAGCCGCGGCCATGCGGTACACCGAGGCGCGGCTCTCGCCCATTGCGGCGATGATGCTGGAGGACCTGAAGCTCGACACGGTCGATTACATTCCAACCTACGACGAGCGCCGCACCGAGCCGACGGTGCTCCCCTCCAAATTCCCGAACCTTCTGGTCAACGGAGTCAACGGCATTGCGGTGGGCATGGCCACCAGCATCCCGCCCCACAACCTGGGCGAGGTCTGCGAGGCGTTGGTCCGCATCATCGATCAGCCCGATGTTTCCATCGACGAGCTGCTGGAGATTATTCCCGGCCCCGATTTTCCCACCGGCGGCATAATCTGCGGCCGCACCGGCATTCGTCGCGGCTATCACACCGGACGCGGCGCTGTGGTGCTACGCGCGCGGGCCAAGATCGAAGAGCACAAGAAGGACCGCTTCCGGATCGTCATTTCGGAAGTGCCCTATCAGCAAGCCCGCGACCGTGTGGAAGAGCGCATCGGCGAGCTGGTCAACGAGGGAAGGATTAAGGGCGTCTCGGCTCAGCGCAACGAGAGCGACCTGAAAGAGCCGGTCCGCCTGATTGTGGAGGTGAAGCGGGATGCCGATCCCGCGGTGGTGCTGAACCAGCTCTATCAGTTCTCTCCGCTGCAAGAGACGGTGTCGATCATTCTACTGGCGCTGGTCGATGGCAAGCCGCGGATGCTCAACATCAAGGAGATCCTGGTCGAGTTCGTGCGGCATCGTGTGACGGTCATTCGGCGGCGGACGCAGAACCTGCTAGCCAAGGCGCGGCAGCGCAAGCACACTGTGGAAGGCCTGCTGCTGGCCCACGCCAATATCGACGAGATCATTCGTATCATTCGCTCCTCCGCCACGCAGGCGGAAGCCAAGAGCCGTCTGATGGGCGTGGAGGCGCCCGCCTCGATGATGCAGCGGGCCTTGGGAGACTCGGGCTTTGCCGCTTTCCAGTCCGAGCGGGGCGTGGCCGATGCGTACACCCTCACCGCCGTGCAGGCAGACGCCATTCTGCGGATGACGCTGGGGCAGTTGGTAAATCTTGAGCAGGAAAAGCTGGGCGAAGAGTATCGCGAGCTGTTGGCCGAGATCACCGAATATCAGCGGATTCTCTCGGACGAGGAGAACATCCGGGCCATCGTGCGGCAAGACCTGCTGGACATCAAGAAGAAGCACGGCGAGCCGCGGCGCACGGAGATCAGCGGCGAGGAGATCGGCTCGATCGATCTGGAAGACCTGATCGAGGAAGAGATGATGGTGGTGACCATCTCGCACAACGGCTACATCAAGCGCACGCCTTCCAGCACGTACCGCGCGCAGCGCCGCGGCGGCAAGGGTTTGATTGGCGCCCGGACCGATGAGGAGGATCCGATTCAGCACTTGTTCGTGGCCAGCACGCACGACTATCTGCTGTTCTTCACGAATCGCGGCAAGGTGTACTGGCAGAAAGTGTACGACCTCCCGCTGTTGGGTCGCGAAAGCCGCGGCCGGGCTGTGGTGAACCTGCTGAACTTTGCCGAGGACGAGAAGATCGCCGATTGCAAAGCCATCCGCAATTTCGACGAGGCCGGCGCGTTTCTAATCATGGCCACTCGCAGCGGCCTGGTGAAGAAGACGGACTTGGCCGCGTATGGACGGCCCAAGAAAGGCGGCATCATCGCCATCAATCTGCGCGAGAACGACGAGCTGGTGGATGTGGCCATCATCCGCGATGGCGACGAGATTGTGCTCTCGACCGCGAATGGTCAGGCCATTCGCTTCCGTCAATCCAAAGTGCGGGCCATGGGCCGCGGCACCAGCGGCGTGAAGGGAATCAAGCTGCGCGGCGACGACAACGTGATCGGCATGGTCGTGGCGGAGCCGGATGCCACGCTGCTCACGGTCTGTGCCCAAGGTTATGGCAAGCGCACGCCGTTTGGCCCCAACCTGCCGGCCGATGCGGTCGACGTGCCCGGCGAGGAGGACGCCGATGCCGAGGTCACGGCGGAAACCGAGGTCATTGAGACCGCCGCCGAGCCCGAAGTCGCCGAGCCCGAAGTCGCCGAGTCTGAAATCGCCGAGTCTGACGTCGCCGGGTCCGAAGAAATCGAAGGAGGAGACGAGGGCGAAGACAAGAGCGGCTCCGGCAGCCGTCGCTATCCCACCAAGGGGCGCGGCGGCATGGGCGTGCGGGACATCAAGACCACAGAGCGCAACGGCCCGGTGGTGGGCATTGTGCCCGTCAGCGCGACGGACGAGCTCATCATGATGAGCGGCCGCGGCAAGATTCAGCGCATTGCCGCCCGCGACGTGCCCATCAAGGGGCGCAACACGATGGGCGTGCGCATCATGAGCCTTGACGAAGGCGACACGCTCGTCGCCATCGTACGCGTGCCACCCGAAGATGCCGTCGCCGGCGAGACGGAGTCAGTACCTGAAACCCTTTCCGAATGAAGCCAGAGCCTCGCAGCCTCAGTGGGATCTGGACCGTAGCGATTTGGGCCACGCGTCCCTGAATCACGGTCGGCAATCGAATAGTTTCGCCAGTCACCATGCACCACGATAGTCTCGATGCTCCGCTGGTTTTTGAGCCTTATCTGCGGGCGCAGGTGTGGGGTGGAAGAGGGTTGGAGCGCCGGTTGGGCAAGCGGCTGCCGGCGGAGGGGACTTTTGGCGAGGCCTGGGAGATCAGCGGCCATGCGCATCATGTGAGCCGCGTGGCCGAGGGGCCGTTGAAATCGATGCGGCTGGATGATCTGTGGCGCGAGCATGCCGCGGAGTTAATGGGCCGGCGGGACGTGCCCCCTAAGTTCCCGCTGCTGATCAAGTATCTCGACTGCCACGAACTGCTCTCTGTGCAGGTCCATCCGACGGATGAGCTGGCCCGCCAGATCATCGGCGATGAATCGGGGAAGACCGAAGCCTGGGTGATTCTGGAGGCGGAGCCGACGGCGCGGATCTACGCCGGGCTGCGGCCGGGGGTGACGCGCGAGACGTTGGAAAAACATCTCGCTGCAGGGACCGTGGCCGCGTGTTTGCACAGCTTTGTGCCGCGGCCGGGCGATTGCGTGTTCCTCCCCGCGGGCACCGTGCATGCGGTCGGCGGCGGCG
>JBGTDH010000733.1:0-5023 GCA_041748435.1 Pirellulales bacterium | reverse complement strand
GTGACACACGCAGCATCCATCAGGAGAAGGCTCTCATGTCGCAGGACCTTTCGCGTCGACGGTTGTTGGCAGATTCTATGCTCGCGGCAACAGCGGTTGCGGCCGTGGGATCGAATGCATCTCTGTCGGCGGCGGATGAGGAGGCCGGCTTTGTAAGCCGCTGGCAGGACGATCTGGATCGGCCGTGGCTGGGGGCCGAGTACTGGGCCAATCCGCTGCAAGACTGGCGCGTGATCGGCGGACGGGCCGAGTGCACCAGCGCGCAGCTTAATCGACAGGTGCATGTGTTGACGCGCGAGCTGTCGCCGGGACCGGGCACGCTGGAGATGAGCGTCAAGATTGGACGCGTGGAGGGCGGGCTGATCGGCGGCGGCCCCGGCTCGGCGGGCTTCCGCATCGGCATTCAAGGCCCGCTCAAAGAGTACCGCAACTCACTCGTCTTCGGTCAGGGGCTGGACGCCGGATTCGCCGGCAATGGCTCGCTGTTGTTGGGCAAGGCGAGTGCGCCGCTGGCGGATCGCGCTCGATTCGATGTTCCGGTCATCGAACTGCGGCTGGCGTGCGAAGCGACGGCCGAGATGGTAGCCGTCACGCTCACCGCTGTCGATCCGGAGAGCGGCAAGCAACTCTGGACAGTTGCCCGCAACAATGTGCGTGCCGAGGAGTTGATCGGCAACCTCGCACTCATTGCCAACTATGGCACGCCTCCCGGGCCGGGCGCGCGGCGGAATGCCAATCAGGCGGCAGCCAATAGCATGGGGGCGGGAAAGTTCTGGTTTGCCGATTGGAAGATCAGCGGCAGCAAGGTCGTGGCTCCCCAGAATCGTACCTTCGGACCGATTCTATTCACGCAATACACGCTGCACGACGGCGTGCTCAAGCTCACGGCGCAAATGCCGCCGCTGGGCAACGATGACGCCAGCGACGTGCGGCTGGAAATCGATCGGGGCAACGGCTGGACCAAGGCCGCCGAAGCGACGATCCATCCCGAAGCGCGCACGGCCACCTTTCGCCTCCAGAAATGGGACGCCGCGCGGGATGTGCCGTATCGCGTGGCCTATGCAATGAAGTCGAAGACCGCCGCGCCGCAGGAGCATCATTGGGTTGGAAAAATTCGCCGCGACCCGGTCGATCAGGCCGTGCTCAGCGTGGCCGATGTCTCCTGCAACATCCACCAGGCTTTTCCGAATCATGAGTATGTGGCCCAGATGGCAAAACTGGATCCGGACCTGATCGCCTTCACCGGCGATCAATTCTATGAATCGACCGGCGGTTACGGCGTGACCGTCTCTCCGCTGGAACCGGCGATTCAAGATTACCTGCGCAAATGGTACATGCACGGTTGGACGTGGCGCGATCTGACGCGCGACCGACCCAGCGTTTCCATTCCCGACGATCACGATGTCTACCAGGGCAACATCTGGGGAGACAGCGGCGCGCCCCCGCGGCGCACGCAAGAGATGGGAGGCTATCGCATGCCCGCCGCTTGGGTCAACGTGGTGCATCGCACGCAGACGTCGCATCATCCGGACGCTTACGATCCAGCGCCGGTGAAGCAGGGCATCTCGCAGTACTTCGGCGCGCTTACCTATGGGGGCGTGAGCTTTGCGATCCTGGCAGATCGGATGTACAAATCGGCGCCGGAAGGCAACGTGCCCGCCACGGGCGGCCGCGGCGATCATGTGACGGACCGCAATTTCGATCCCCGCACCGCCGACATCGCGGGCCTGGAGTTGCTCGGGCAGGGGCAACTGAAATTCCTGCGCGCTTGGGTCTCCGATTGGCGCGGCGCGAAGATGAAAGCCGTCATCTCGCAAACCATCTTCTCCGCCATGGCCACCACGCACGGCGGAGAGCGCATGCGGCTGGTGGCAGATTACGACACCAACGGCTGGCCGCAGAAAGCCCGCAACGAGGCCCTGCGCGAAATGCGGAAGGCGTTCGCGTTCCACCTGGCGGGCGATCAGCACTTGCCCGCCGTGATTCACTATGGCATCGACGCGCACAACGACGCCGGCGTGGCTTTTGCTGGTCCGGCCGTGAATGTCGGCTATCCGCGGTGGTGGGAGCCCGAGAAGCCCGGGGAGAATCGCAAAGACGGGGCGGCCGCCAACACCGGCGAGTTCCGCGATAACTTCGGACATCCGCTCACGGTGCTGGCGGTGGCCAATGGGCCCGAGAAACCCAGCGGCACGGTGCTGGAAACACTGCGGCAGAAGACCTCGGGGATGGGCATCGTGCGATTCGACAAACCGCAGCGCCGGATCACCATCGAGTGCTGGCCGTTCCTGGTCGATCCCACCGATCCCGCCTCGAAGCAATTCCCCGGCTGGCCGGTGGTAATCGATCAGCAGGCCAACTATGGCCGCCGCGCCGCAGCCTGGTTGCCGACGCTGCACTTCCAGACTTTCCATCAGCCGCTGGTGCAAGTGTTCGACGCCTCCGGCGAACTCGTCTACGCCGTGCGTCCGGTCGAGAGCCATTTCCGCCCGCCCGTCTTCGCCGATGGCCGCTACACAATGCGCATCAGCGATCCGGAAACCGGCCGCAGCGTTGAGTTCCTCGCCACCGCGGCGGTCCAAGCCGCGGGAATCCTCATCGCCTAAGGAAGCTGCGCGTGGGTGCCGCGGTGGCTGGAGAAGCGGGCCGAGCCGTTTTCCAACACGATCAACTCTCCGGGTTGAAAGGGACGCCAATGGGACTCGCTTAAGGCATGGGTGGCGACGACGTAGCCCCAGTTGGTTGATTCTCCCTCGACGTCGATCTGGACTTCGTTGTCTTCGAATCGCCGCAGTTGATCGCTGTCGACGCGAACCTTGCGAAACTGCAGCCCCTTGTAACCGGCCGCATCGTGATAACAGAACAGCCGCAAGCCGTCGCTAAGCAGGCAGTTCAGCTTCCCGAATCGGTTGAGCTCGCTGAGCCGGGCATGCAGCCAGCGCCAACTGGGCTCTTCGGCAAGCAGGCCGTCGCGTGCGGCTAACCCGTCGAGCAAGTGGCAAAACGCGTACTCCGAATCCGTGCCGCCGACCGGACGAAAACGCTCCAGCGGGTAGTGATCCGGCAAATTCAACAACGTGCCATTATGGGCAAAGCAATACTCGCGACCCATGAGCTCGCGCAGAAACGGATGCGTATCAGCATGCGTCGGCGTCCCTCCCACCGTCTTGTGCCGCACGTGAGCAATGTAGAGGGAAGACCGCAGACGCTGATACTTCTCCAGAAAGCCCGTGTATTGACTGGATCGCCAGGAGATCGGCTCCTTGACCACGAAGGCGGAGCGATCGGGATACCAGGCCAGTCCCCAGCCGTCGGCATTCTGCTCATCGCGATCGGCGAAGGGGCGAATGGAGAAATCGGCGGAGACCGGCCGGGCGAAGCTCAATCCCATCAGTTCACACATGGCGTCCTCATTCAAGGCCGCGAAAACCTACTTCTAGTGTATCCTCCCGCCGCGTCTCCGGCAGAAGTGAGCCAGACATGGCACACGGCTTGCTCTAGGTTCCGATAACCGCAAAGGAAATGTCTATGGGTCTGCACTCGCCGAACCAAACCGAAGAGCCTCGGCCGCCATTCGAGGATCTCACCTTTCACGCCTCGGAGCCCACCCTGGGCATCGAGTTAGAACTGCAAATCCTGGAGCGCGAAACGGGCGAGCCCGCACCGGGCGCCTTGCGGATCCTGGGCGCATGCTCCGATGAGCAGATCTCCGGCGTTTCGGGCGAGTTATACCTTTCGATGCTGGAGATCAAAACCGGCGTCTGCCAGAACGTGGCCGAAGTCAGAAACACGCTGGTCCCTTTGCTGCGCCGCGTTCGCAACATCGCGGGTTCGTTGGGCTACGATCTCGTGGTGGCGGGAACGCATCCGTTTGGCCGTCCGCGGATGAGCGCCATTTCTCCCTCTCCGCGTTATCAGCGGATGCAAAAACAGCAAGGTTCGCTGGCGTATCAGGAGCCCATCTACGGATTGCATGTGCATGTCGGTGTTCCGGGAGCCGATGCCGCCCTTGGAGTAACCAATCTGTTAGTGCCCTACCTTCCCCATCTCGTGGCACTCTCCGCCAATTCTCCGTTCTGGCAGGGTATGGATACCGGTTACGCGTCCTCAAGACTCAGCGTGTTTCGCCCGTCCGCGCATGGCGGACTCCCGCCGCACTTTGCCGGGTGGCAGGATTTCGAAAAGTATTGCCAGACGATGTACGCCTGCGGCGCCATCCACGCCACCAAGGATATCCATTGGGACATCCGGTCGCGCCCGGGGCTGGGCACGATTGAAGTGCGCATCTGCGACGCGCCGGCCTCCTTAGCATGTATGCTGGGCTTGGCGGCGCTGATTCGTTCGCTGGTGATTGATAAGCTCGCGCTGCTCGCCCAACAGCCCGCGCTGGGCGAGGGAGACGTGCGCTGCTTCTGGCTGGCCCAGCAGAATCGCTGGCTGGCCAGCCGCTACAGCTTGCGGGCCGAGTGCCTGTTGCAGCCCGACGAACAGCCGTTGCCTCTGGCCGTCGACACCGCCAACCTGATCGAGCGGCTGTTGCCCCAGGCGCGCGAATCGGGCGATGCTGCCTTCCTCAACACGTTCTTGCCGATCGACTCCTTTGAATCGGGTGCAGACCGGCAACGGCGCGTCTATCGGCAAGACGGCCGCTGGCAGGCCGTCATCGACGACCTGAAGCAGCGCTGGACCCACGACCTGGAAGCCAGCGCCCCCGCTTGATGTTACAGCGCCAGGGCTTCCGCGATTGTCCATGCACCCGAGCTACGCAACCGTTTTTCCAACTCCACGGCCACGGCGGCGTCGTCCCAAAGCGCCTGGTAAAAGCTGTCGCACCCGCGCTCGGCATACCAGCCGGCCATGTGCGACCAGGAGAACTCCTTAACTGACGCTGGCGGCGCCGCTCGCCGGCTGTCGAGCCATTGCTTGATCGTATCGCCGCGGCCCGGATACGCCGCGCAAATCGCACTACAAACAAGCCGTTCGAGAGACTGCTGCACCGGAACCCCCGGAGTATCCGGGTCCG
>JBGTDH010000732.1:0-7488 GCA_041748435.1 Pirellulales bacterium | reverse complement strand
GCGCGGAGTCGCGCGCGAGAGCATCGGAAAAAAAAATTTGTGCGAAGCGCGCTTTTGATGTGGAAAATGTGTTGCAAGATTTTTCGACAGTGCGTACAACTACACGCATGAGTTCCCTATCGGATAGATTGATTGCTGTGGTGGTGAGTGCATGGTGCATCTCGCCGGCAGTCGATCTAGATATGGAAGTCGTTTCTGTGTCATCGGCGAGAGCAGCTCGCGGCCAGCAAGGACCTTGCTGACCAACGCGAGACGCTTCTCGCCAGGAACCCCTTAACGGAGGACGTAGCGTGGCCAAAAAGAAAGCAGCCAAGAAAAAGGCCGCCCCGAAGAAGGCAACCAAGAAGAAGGCGGCCAAGAAGAAGTAGGTGGCCGCCAAGTGGCCTCCGCCGTAGGCGCCCTGCGGGATTCATTTCTGCAAGCTAGCCGCGGCTGCTTCTCACGCGAAACAACGAGAAAGAGCCGCCGGACGCAAGTCCGGCGGCGCGATTGTTGCGCCGAGAGTGAGTGCGTCGAGGCAAGGAGGAGAGGAGGCAAAGGAGTAAAGGAGACAAAGGAGTACAGGAGGATAGAAGTAGAGGAGCGCACGCTCCGAGGAATACTACATGTCCTCTCTTTCCTCCTCTCCTCCTTTACTCCTCTCCTCCTTTCCTCAGCATCCGCGCGAGCAGCTCCATCGGCAGGCCGACGACGTTGGATTCGCTTCCCTCCATAATATGCACCCAGCCGAGTCGATCCTGGTAGCCGAACGCGCCGGCCTTGCCGATCCATTGATCGCTGGCCAGATACTCGTCGATCTGCACAACACTCAGCGTATCCATGCGCAGGCGCGTCTCGTCGACCTGCACCATCGGCTCTTCGGACGGATGATTCCACAAGCACAGGCCGCTGAAGACGCGATGCTCTCGGCCGCTGAGCATTTCCAGCATCGTGCGGGCATGCCGCTCATCGGCCGGCTTTCCCAACACCTCTCCCTGGCATTCGGCCACGGTGTCACATGCCAAAATGATCCCGGGGCCGACACGCCGGGCAACATCGACCGCCTTCTGGTACGCCAGCCGGGCCACGAGCTCGGGCGGAGATTCGCCGCTGCACAAGCCACATTCCGCCGATTCCGACGGCACGACCACCTCGAACGTATAGCCCGCCTCGGTGAGCAACTCCCGTCGCCGCGGCGATCCACTGGCAAGAATTAATCGCATGGCATCACCCTGGGAACACGGCCGGTTTTCTCCACGAGAGCAGATAGCGGCACGGCCAACAAGCTTGAATCTGGGCGTTGAACAAGCCCGCGCTCTCCGCTAGCTGGCGGTCTTCGCTGATGGTGAACGCGGCATCGCGACGACTGTGATCGAAAAGAACGGACAGATTCTGACGCCCTTCGACAACGAGATGACCACACCCATCGTCCAAGAGTTGAAGGACAAAGGGGTCACGCTGCTGCTCGGTCAGACTGCTGAGGCGATTGAGCAAACCGCCGATGGATTGAACGTCTGCTTGAATTCTGGTCAGCGACTGCCTGGTCAACTGGTCGTATTCCGTCGAAATCCGGGGGTCAAAGACGATGGCAGCGCGGGTCGCGCTAAAGTTAATGAGTTCGGTCTCGCCATTTCGCTCGGCTCACGAGTACTCCCGCCTTAGCGGTGGATCGCCGGGTGGATTCACCGCGAAGGTCGCCAAGAGCGCGAAGCAGGCAGGCAAAACGAAAACGTCGGCTGACCCTTGAGATGCCGCGGAAAAGCACGTACCCTGACGGCTTACTCTTCAATGCAGCCGAATGTTCGATTAGCGCCCGTATGCCCACTCCCTCTTCCGCTGCGCCGGTGCGGATTGCAATTATCGGCGCGGGGCAGGTTAGCGATTATCACCACGTGCCGGGCATCCGGCTCGATTCGCGCGCCCGGCTGGTTGCCGTCTGCGATGCCGATCCCGCATTGCTGGAGCGGCGGCGCGACCAGTGGAATATCCAGAGGTCCACGACCGATGCCGTGAGTCTGTGTGCCGATCCAGAAGTCGATGCCGTGGTCATTGCCACGCCCAACTTCACGCATCGGGAGATTGCAGTTGCCGCCGCCGAGCATGGCAAGCACATCATGTGCGAAAAGCCGCTGGGTCTGTCGGCCCACGAAGTGCGGCACATGTACACAGCGGCGCGGGACAACGGCGTCGTGCATATGACCGCCTTCACGTACCGCTTCGCTCCTTCGATGCGCTACCTGAAGCATCTGGTCTCCAGCGGCGCGCTGGGCACGCCGCGGCATTTCCGCTCCCAGCGGTTTCTCGATTGGCCCGAAACAAGCTGGGGCTGGCGGCAGTACAAAGACAAAGCGGGCGCCGGCGATCTGTTCGACATGACGATCCACCGCATCGATTTTGCCCTCGACTTGATGGGTCCGCTGAGAAGCCTGTGCGGCGCCGTGGCTCGTTATGCTCCTCGCACGCTGACGCCGGACGGCCGGCAATGCCCTCCCTCCGATGTCGACGATTGGTCCAGCTTGCTGGGCGAGTTTGCCTCGGGCGCTACCGGCGTCTGGGAGGGTACAACGCTGGCCAAGGGTTACGGCATGAACGGCTTCGGCCATGAATGGGCCGAGGTAAACGGGTCGGAGGGCTCGGCCGTGTATCGGCTGCACGAGCCCAACACCATCTTAGTGGGCAAGACGGGACAGGATCTGGGGCCGGTCGACGTGCCGGCCGAGTTCTTGAAGCCGGCCACCAGCCCGCGCGATCCAAAGCAAGGCGTGCCGGCCACGGTCTTTCGCTATGATCTGATGTGGGAGTTCGTCTCCGCCATCGTCGAGCGCCGCCCAGCCGTGCCGAGTTTTTATGACGGCCTGCAAGCGCAGAACATCGCCGATGCCGTCTTGAAATCCCATGCGGAGCGTCGTTGGGTGGATTTGCCGAAAGAACCCGTCTAGAGAATTCCACCCAACCCATGTTGCAACTCAACCGCGATTTTCTGCGGCCTCGATTGCGCACCCTGCTGGGCGTGCAGGTGCTGGCCACGGGCAGTTATGTGCCGGACGTCGTGGTTTCCAACGCGGAGCTGGAGGCGGCGCTCGGTTACGAACCGGGTTGGATCGAGCAACGCACAGGCATCCGGGAACGACGGCACGCTGCGCCCCATCAAGCCACCAGCGACATGGCGGTGGAAGCCGCGCGCCGCGTCATTCAGAAGGCCGAGGTCGATCCGCAAGACATTGACCTGGTGATCGTCGGCACCTTCACGCCGGACATGCCCATCCCCTCGACTGCCTGCCAGGTGCAACACGCGCTGGGGCTGAATGCTCCCGCCATGGACGTGCAGGCAGCGTGCGCCGGCTTTCTGTACGCTCTTGTGACGGGCATGCAGTACGTCGCCACGGGTTCCAGCCAGTTGGCGCTCGTCATCGGCGCCGATTGCAATAGTCGCATCCTCAATCCCAAGGATCAGCGCACGTATCCGCTGTTTGGCGATGCCGCCGGCGCCGTGCTCTTGGCGCGCGGCAGCGGCGAGCAGGGGCTGGTGTCTTACACCTTGGGGGCCGACGGCTCCGGCGCGAATCTGCTGAACCGGCCGATGGGAGGCTCGCGCTTTCCCCCTTCGATCGATTCGATGGAGCGCAATCTCCAATACATGCACATGGACGGGCGGGCCGTCTTCAAATGGGCCGTGAACGTGCTCAGCGAATCGATTGGCGATGTGCTGGAAGCGGCCAACACCACGCTGGAAGAGATCGATCTCCTCGTCGCCCATCAGGCCAACATCCGGATCATTGAATCGGCGGCGCAAGACCTGGGCATCGACCGCCGCAAGGTGTTCACCAATCTGGACCGCTACGGCAACACCTCGGCCGCCAGCGTTCCCCTGGCCCTGGACGAAGCCTTTGCGGAAGGACGCATCCATCGCGGCAGCCGTTTGATCTTAAGCGGGTTCGGCGCGGGCTTAGTCTGGGGCACCGCCCTCTTGCGGTGGTAAGCCACACCCTTGCCGCTTCCCGGCGCGCGCCGGAAGGCGGGGCTATCCAATTCGCATTAGTTCACTCCAACTCCTTGCGCGGGAACCGATGCACCGCGGCGGTGTTTTTAACCGATACGGGCCCCCACTGGCTAAGGCTGGTGAACAACACGTTCACTTGTTCGAGACTGCCGTAGCCTGGATACTCGTCGCGGACACACTCCGCCACCTCGCGGGCGAAAGCCTGCTGTTCTTCGCTGCTCTGCCCGGCGACGGTGGAATTGACAAACGTCACGTTGCAGGTCGCACCGTTGACGACCTGAACGTGGATGTTGGAGCCCGGATACTTCTGGCCCAACGCCTTCTGCAGCGCCGCAATGTCCTGCAATGCCTGACAGCCACACACGCCCAACGTCAATGCACCCATCAACAACGCGCTCGTGCCTTTGAACATGACCCACCCATCATAAAAGTACGAAACTAGCGAGCGGCAACGGGAGCCAACCGCACTCCGTCCCGAGAGCCGGCAATCCTTGTCAGTAGACGCCTTCGCCACAATGCAGGCATCTTTGCGCAAACGGATTTGAGTGAAGCAACGTCACGAACATACGAGAGCCGCAACGGGGACACCGAAACAATAGAGCGTGAAACGCGCAACCAATGCACGTAATGACACAAACGGCGAACGACAATCCCATGAGCAGGGAAAGGCACAAGATGACCGTGTGAATAACACCTGCCGTCTTGCCCCCCACAAATATAGCCACACCCGCCAAGGCGAAACTCAATAGGCAACCGGCGAGAGCTGCGACGAATCGTCTCCGTCGCATGCGAAGCTCGTCCCTGGCACGGCGCGCTTTGGAAACGTCGTCGTTCATTTTCAAGGACCCTGATTGAGTATTCCTCCACCATTGCCTGAGCGGCCCGGATAACTGGGTGTTGGCTGTGGCGTCGGGTCAGGGGCCGTGTTTATCACGGCTGAATGAGTATCACCGACGTAAACACCTATGCCCGGAGCTGGGCCAGTGCCAACTGTGATTCCGGTGTACCCTGTGTCGCCACCGGCTCCATAGATTTCGACTCCGCCCACGGGAATAAAAACACCAACGCCTGTACTTGTTCCGCCAAGGTCGCCCACGTGATCTGCAGTCGTGGCGCTGCCGTGGATGTTGGCTCCGACTCCGATTCCAAGTCCTCCATGCACACCGCCCCCAATCCCCAAACCGATGGTCGGCAGATTCCAGCCTGGCTCCCAACCGAAATGTAGATCGACGGATATCGACGCATGCACAAATCCTAATGCGCCATCCAAATCCCCTCCAATTCCTAGCGTTACGCGTCCAGTGGGATCGGTCGCATTCGTCGGGTTGTTGAATGTATATCTATTCAAGTGGGAATCGCCGGCAGTGTAACCAGCCGGATCTTCGCTGATGAAGCGGCCGGCGAGGGTGTCGTAGTAGCGGGCGCGGTAGAAGTTGAGGAGGCTTTCTTCGTCGGTCTCGCGGGAGGTGTAGCCGAAGGCGAAGTTGACCGAGGTGGCGGTTTCCGAGGAGATGCCGCCGAAGACGTTGTAGGTGATGTGATTCACCACGTCGCCGTCGTTCTCGACGAGGTCGCGCGTGCTGCCTTGGTTGTCGGGGAGCGCCCAGAGGCTGTTGCCGGCGGTGGTGCCGGTGGCGATGTCGAGCGCGGGGTCGAATTGTTCGTCGGAGTAGACTTGATCGGTGATGTCGGGGTTGTGCAGGTAGCGGTTGGTGAGGTCGTTGTCGCCGTTGAAGGCTAGGGCGATGTGTTCTTGATCGTAGACATAGTGGACGATCGAGACACCGCCGCTGGTGGCGCCGTTGAGGTCGATCTCTTTCTCGATGCGGCGGTTGAACACGTCGTAGACGTAAAGCACGTCGTGGGTGATCGTGCCGGCGTTGTTCTTGGTGGCGATTCGTGTCAGCCGCTGGCGGTGGTCCCACGTGTATTCGATCCGCTTATCCGGCACGCTGGCCGTGCTGATGCGCTCCTGGGCAGTGCGATTGCCTTCGTCGTCATAAGAAAAGTCCCGAACGCCGTCAGAGGTCAGGCTGAGGTTTCTGCGTTTAGCGAGGTTCACGAAGCTGGCGGCGTGCTCAAACATTGTCCCGCTTCTTGCGGCCCTCGTAGGTGGACGGACCGCGTTGACCTGGAATAGTCAATCTGTTCGGTGGAAACAATTCGCCCGCAAAGGCGCGTGGCAGCAACCAGCACCTCAACGCCATCATACGTGAGAACATGTAACGCGCCGTTGCGCCATTCAATGTCCCCTATCAGATGGAATCGAGTCACACTGGGCGCGCCAAGCACATCGTAGGATGTGACATTATTGACAACCAAATTCCAGCGGCGCATTGGAACATACTTTAACCAGAACAACCACCTTCGTCGAAAATAGCACAACGACTCGTCCGCTATCAGGAGTGTGCCATGTAGTGTGGAACTCTGCCGCGAGTATTCAAAATCATCAAGGGCTAAATAACCATCGCGCGCTAGATTCGCCAATTCGAGTAGCGTAACCTCATCATCGAACTTCTGTTCTTGATTCGCGTGCATACGGCCCAGTTGGGAGGCTACGACTAATACGGGAAGTGTTGGATGCCGAAGTAGTTGGAGTCAAAGTGAATCACCGGTTGCCCACCAGATCCTGGTATCGGGTGGTGGTCGAGTCGAATTAGAGCCGGATGACCTTGTGGCCTAATCTGTATTATCCCGCCTGCTCCGCGCACGCCGCCGGCCAGCACGCCCTCTACTAAAATGGGGGCGCCGCCGAAAACAGTCCCTTCTATGGCCAATACAGTTGCGGCGGCCGGAGCGGCCGCCGCTTCGGCGAGCCCAAACATTGCGAATCCCTCTCCGGCCGAGCCATAACCCACTCCTATCACCAGGGCGGCAGCCCTGTCGATTGGATCATCCGACTCGTTGAATCTCTCCCAAGCGCGATCTCGGGCTTCCCCTGCAACTTGGTGTAGGTGCGAAGGGATCTGAGCCAAGTCTCCCCAAATACCAATCAACGCTTCGAGCGGATTGACGCCGTCGGAGCGGTCGACGTCGAACCAACCCGGAGGCTGATCCACCAGACCTGTTGGGTCCGTTAAGTTGACAACAGAATTGGCAACATATCGATTTAGATTCGAGTCACCCGCATTAAAGCCGATTGGGTCTTCACTGAGGAAGCGGCCGGCGAGGGCGTCGTAGTAGCGGGCGCGGTAGAAGTTGAGGAGGGATTCTTCGTCGGTCTCGCGGGAGGTGTAGCCGAAGGCGAAGTTGACTGAGGAGGCGGTCTCCGACGAGATGGCGCCGAAGACGTTGTAGGTGATGTGGTTCACGACATCGCCGTCGTTTTCGACAAGGTCGCGCGTGCTGCCTTGGTTGTCGGGGAGTGCCCAGAGGTTGTTGCCGGCGGTCGTGCCCGTGGCGATGTCGAGCGCGGGGCTGAATTGCTCGTCGGCGAAGACCTGATCGGTGATGTCGGGATTGTGCAGGTAGCGGTTGGTCAGATCGTTGTCGCCATCGAAGGCCAGGGC
>JBGTDH010000731.1:0-2725 GCA_041748435.1 Pirellulales bacterium | reverse complement strand
GAGGCCGCGCCGGCCGATGACGAATTCACGCGGGCCTTGGAAAAGTGCAAGCACCGCCTGCGCGATCAGGTGATTGTGATTGTGCGCAGCACGGAGATCACCGATTTCGCCTACCCGAGTTTGGGGTTGCTGCGCCGCAAGATTTTGGAGAAAAGCAACCGCCTGCTGGGTAAGCCTCTGCTAGAAGAGGTGATCTTCAGCGACTTTTCCCTGGTCGAACAGTGATCGCTCATGCCGGATGCGCCTGCCCAATTGGGGGCCAACGAAATCGACGAGTTGTTGCGCCAAGCCGGCGCGGCGGCTGGGTCCCCCGGGGATCCGGCATCGCCCGTCAGTCCCGATCCTGCGCGAGCAATCAGCGCGTCCGAAGGCCGGATGGCCTCGGCCGATGTTGAGTATCTACTGGATCAAGCGCAACAGGCGCTGGAATCGGTCGATCGTCCTGCTGATGCAGATCCTTTGGAGGGGTTGGCCCCCTTCAATCTCGAGGAGTTCGGCGGCGCGCCCCCCTCGGCCGATGTCGCCACGCTGGAACTCATTCGCGATGTCGAACTGGATCTTAAAATTGAGCTCGGCCGCACGCAGATGCATCTGGAGGATGTACTCAAGCTGCACAAAGGCTCGGTGGTGCCACTCGATAAACTGGCGGGTGATCCCGTCGATATCTTCGTCAATGGCCGCTTAATAGCCCGCGGCGAAGTGCTCGTGCTCAACGACAACTTCTGCGTGCGGGTCGCAGAGCTCATCACGGCCGAAGCGGCGCGGGCCGGTTAACCAATAGCCCGGAGCAGGCACGGATGCCGCAAAAACCTTCAATCCTCCTCGGCTGTCTCACTGCGCTGGCCGCAATGTCTGCCGATGCGCAGATGCTGCCGGCGCCGCGTTTTAATCCGGTGAGCCCGTGGCCTCCCTCGGTGATGCCGAACAGTTATTCAGAGCAAGACGCGGCACAACCCGGGGGGCCATCTCCGCCAACAATGTCGATCACGCCCCACGCGGCACTTCCTCTGGCGCGCCCGCAGGGGCGCTCCGCCGAACCGGCGTTGCCCTTGGCGCCGCGCGGTCAGGCCACGTCAGTCGATTCCGATACCACCACCGGCAGCACACTCCTGACCACGGCCGGCAGCCTCGCGCTGGTGCTGTGTCTGTTCTTTGCCGCAGCCTGGGTCTTACGGCGCGGCACGCCCCACTCGCCGCGTCTGCTCCCGAGCGAAGTGTTCGAGACATTGGGCCGCGCTCCCTTGCCGGGCCGGCATCAGATGCATCTGATCCGCTGCGGCCATAAGCTGCTGCTGGTCAGTGTTTCCGCCGCCGGCGCCGACACGCTCACGGAGATCACGGATCCTTTGGAGGTTGATCGCCTCTGCGGGCTCTGTCGCGAGAATCATCCTGGTAGCTCTACGGCCACGTTTCGCAGCATGTTGAACTCGTTCGGCGGCGAGACTGCTACCGAGCGAGGCTCGCCAGCATCGAACCAGTCCCGTCTTGGTCGCCCTAGCGAGGACCTCGATGCCTAAGCTCACCCGCTCGCGCCGCTGGCTCGGATACGGCTTTGCCTTCGTGCTGATGGCGTGCGTGTTTTCGCCCGCGGGTGCGCAGGAGCTGCCGAATCAGCCGGCCGCGCTGTCGTTGCCCGCCGGACTGTCGGGAGGGCCGCAAGCCTGGACCAGCCCGGAAGGACTCACGTCGGCCATTCAGGTGATGCTGCTGCTCACCGTCATCAGCCTCGCGCCGGCCGTGTTGATGATGACGACTTGCTTCATCCGCATCATTGTGGTGCTCGGACTGCTGCGGCAGGCATTGGGGACGCAGCAACTGCCGCCTTCGCAAGTCATCACTTCGATCTCGCTGTTTCTCACGTTCCTGATCATGGCGCCCGTCTGGAAGCAGGTCTACGACGACGCCATCTTACCCTACACCAGCCGGCAGATCGGTATCGAGCAGGCGTGGACCGCCGGCGTGCGGCCCATTCGCCAGTTCATGAGCGCCCAGATCGAGCAGGCCGGCAACAGCGACGACGTGTGGCTGTTCCTGGAGTACATGCATGCGGAGGCCGCGCCGGCCAGTTACAACAGCTACGACGACGTGCCGCTGGTGGCCCTGGCGCCGGCCTTCATGCTCAGTGAGCTGAAAACGGCGTTCCTCATCGGGTTCCAGTTGTATCTGCCGTTCTTGATTCTGGACATGGTCATCGCCAGCGTGATGGTATCGATGGGCATGCTGATGCTGCCTCCGGTGCTGATCTCATTGCCATTCAAGCTGATGTTGTTCGTGCTCGTCGATGGCTGGCGGCTGGTCATTGGCATGCTGCTGGAGAGCTTCGCGCCCTTCACGTAAACCACTGACCGCGACCACCGGTCGCGGCTTTATGAAGGACCGCCCCGGTCGCGGCTTTATGAGGCGTATGGAATCACAGCTTGCCATCGATCTGGGCCGCGAGGCCATTGTGATGACGCTGCTGATCAGCAGCCCCATTCTGCTGGCCGGCATGGCGATCGGCCTGATCGTGGGCCTAGCCCAAGCCTTGACGCAGATTCAGGAGCAGACCGTGGCCTTTGTGCCTAAGCTCATCGTCATGATTCTGTGCCTCTCTCTGTGCCTCCCCTGGTTGGTGACGCGGATGATCGAGTACACGCAGGAGCTGATTGCCAACATTCCACAGACGCTGTAACGGAAGGATGAAGGATGAAGGATGAAGGATGAAGCAGAGGGATCGGGGCTTCCG
>JBGTDH010000730.1:0-4556 GCA_041748435.1 Pirellulales bacterium | reverse complement strand
AGCGGCGTCTTGCCGGTGCCCCCCAGCGTGAGATTGCCCACCGAAACGACGGGCACGTCCACGCGCTGAACTTCGGCACGACCGGTATCGTAGCGCCAGTTGCGCAGCCGCATGGCCAGCGTGTAGGGAACCTCCGCCACGCGCAATCCCGCGCGGAGCGCGCTGGCGCCCAGGCCCTGCTCCAGGCCGCTCACCAGGCGTCGAAATCGAGCTGCATCCATAGCGGCAGGGCAAAGGTGTAAGCGGAAGGACAACCGGCGCCGTCGTTTTGCGGCCTGCGGTGATCTTACCGCGGTTGCTCGTGAAGCGTGAGCCGGAGAAACGCCTCGCGCCCACGCCAGTAGCCGAATTTGTGAGAATTCTCTCGTCCCAGAACTGTCGCCAGTTCCGCTACCGCGCGAGTAGCTGAATTCGTGAGAATTCAGACTTCCGGAACTGCCGCCAGTTCCGCTACGCCACGCGCGTGCGCGCAAACGGGGGGCGCGGTCCATCAAATGCCTCCTCCCTGCTCTAACGCGGCGTTTACGCGTTCCGCGGTGCGATTTTCGGGACTTTCTGGACATTCCTGCGCGGTCCCGAAATTCCCCTTCGGCTTGACCTCCGGACCTCGACAGGCCGCCTCCAGTGCCGCCAACTGCCGCAACATTCGGCGTCCACGCGGCGTCAAGGTATCTTGGCCGCCTAGCAACAGATCGAGCCGTTCCAGTTGCTCCTCGATGCGTTGCTGATCTTCTTGGCAGGCGCTCTGCGTCCACGAGCCGATCACCGATTTCAAGAACGCCATGCAATCCGCCTTGCTCACCAGCAGCGGCGGCCGGCGGGCATAGCGATTGGGGTTCTGCCGTTCCAGAATCCAGGCCGCCGCCCGCCACGAGGTGTGGCTATGCTCCATGATCTTCCGCAGCGGCGTGATGTCCTGTTGCATCTCCGCCTTCCGCAGTTGGTCGGCGAACTCCTGATCCTCCTGCACCACCTTGCACAGCGTCGACCGCCCCACGCCCACATGCCGCGCCGCCTGCCTGCGGGAACACCCCATGCCCACCAACCCCAGGAGCAACCCCCGCACCTTGTCATCAATCACCCTCGGCCGTCCTCGTCGTGCCATACTGCATCTCCTTTCCTGTTCGTAGTCCCGCCTTCCCGCGGAAAACCGATCTCACGCAGAGCCGCAGGGTTCGCAGAGAGGGAAGGGCATCGGAGGCAGAGGCCTTTCCTCCTCTCTGCGGGCACTGCGCCTCTGCGTGAACCCCCCGGTATCTCCGTCGTGCGCCGGCGCCAGAAACGGTAGCCGCCAACAAAAAAAGCCTGCGGCGACTGTGTTCGGTCCTCGCAGGCTCCGCCCAGTACCCGCAATGTGCCCGGGCCCGGCTCGATACCGTCTATTGGGTATTAGTGTACATACGAACCGTATTCTGTCAAGGCCAGTTCCGAGTCTGTTGGCAGCCAGGACAAGAGTGGCCGATGGGAACAGGCGGGCGATCATCTTTGTGGGCTACCTCGTAGCGACTCTTGCAACGAACGGCTATCATTCGTCTTCATCCCGGCCGCTCAGCGCCCTTCTCGTTTCAGGGAGACCAACCCGCGTGGCGAATTCGACGGATCGTGCCCCGGAACTCGACTACACGGACACCCTGTGGCAGACTGCCGACAAGCTGCGCGGAACGGTGGACGCGGCGGAGTACAAGCACGTCGTACTGGGGCTGTTGTTCCTCAAATACGTCTCCGATTCCTTCGAGACCCGCCGGGCCACCTTGCAGGAGGAGTTGCAGCAGGAAGGCATCAAGGGGAAGCAGCTCGAACGCCTGCTCGAAAACCGTGACGAATACACTGCGGAGCGCGTGTTCTGGGTGCCGTCCGAAGCCCGTTGGCAAAACCTGCAGAATCAGGCCGCGCGTCCCGATATTTCCACGCTGATCGATGACGCCATCCTGGCGGTGGAGCGTGACAACCCCAACCTCAAGAACAAGCTGCCGCGAGACTATGCCCGCCGCGGCATCGAGCCGGTGAAGATGAAAGGGCTGATCGATCTGATCGCCAACATTGGATTCAGGGGGACGCACCAGCAGGCCCGCGACACGCTGGGCCGCGTGTACGAATACTTCTTAGGAAAATTCGCCCAGGCGGAAGGCAAGCTCGGCGGCGAGTTCTATACGCCGCGCTCCGTCGTCCGCGTGCTGGTCGAGATGCTGGAACCCTACGAGGGACGCGTTTACGATCCCTGCTGCGGCTCCGGCGGCATGTTCGTGCAGTCCGAGCAATTCGTCGAAGCCCACGGCGGCAACACCCGCGACATCTCGATCTATGGCCAGGAGTCCAATCCCACCACCTGGCGGCTGGCCCACATGAACCTGGCGCTGCACACCATCGAGGCCAATCTCGGGCAACAACCCGCCGACACGTTCCTGCGCGATCTGCACCCGGACCTGAAGGCCGATTACATCCTGGCCAATCCGCCGTTCAACGTCTCGGACTGGTCCGGCCCGCTGTTGGAGGGGGATGTCCGCTGGCGTTATGGAAAGCCGCCCAACGGCAATGCCAACTACGCCTGGATCCAGCACTTCATCCACCACCTGGCGGTCCCCAACGGCCGCGGCGGCGGCGTGGCGGGCTTCGTGATGGCCAACGGCTCCCTCTCCAGCAACACCAGCGGCGAAGGGGAGATACGCCAGAAGATCGTCGAGGCCGACCTGGTCGATTGCATCGTCGCCATGCCCGCGCAGCTTTTCTACACCACCGGCATCCCCGTCTGCTTGTGGTTCCTGACGCGCGACAAGACTGGGCGCAATTTACCCTCTCCCTCGGGGAGAGGGCAGGGTGAGGGGTCCCGGCGTGTTGATTGCCGTTCACGCAAAGGCGAAACGCTCTTCCTCGATGCGCGGAAGCTCGGCACGATGCAGACCCGCACGCTGCGCGTTCTCTCCGACGGCGAGTTCGCCTTGGGCGCCGGCGATTTGCCTCCCACGTCCGACATTGGCCGCATCGTCTACGCCTTCCGTCAGTGGCGTGGCGAGCCCGCGCCCAAGTGGTGGAAGAAGAAAGAGCACGGCGCGTGGGCCTACCACGACATCCCCGGCTTCTGCAAAGCCACGACGACCGCCGAGGTCGCCAAGCACGGCTTCATCCTCACCCCCGGCCGCTACGTGGGCGCGGAAGAACAGGCAGACGACGCCGAACCGTTCGCCGAGAAGTTCCCACGCCTCGTGGCGGAGTTGGAGGAGCATTTCAAGGAGGGCGAGCGATTGTCGGCAGTGATCCGTCAGCACCTCCAGGGGGTCGGCGATGCGCCCTGATTGGCTCATGATGACAATCGGCGAATGTGCGGCGGATGAGCCTTACTCAACGCAGATCGGCCCGTTTGGCAAGGCGCTCACGCCGGAAGCATATAGGCCATCGGGCGTACCCCTGTTGCGTGGCGTCAACGTAAACCGCGGGCGGTTCCACGACGGCGACTTTGTCTTTATCAGCGAGGAGGATGCGGACAGGTTGTCGAAGTTCGAGTCATTTCCCGGCGATGTGCTGCTCGTGCATAAGGGAACACTCGGAGAGATCGGCCTGATGCCGCACAGACGTAAGTACCAGCGGTACATTATGGGCAACAGCATGCTGCGAGTACGCTGCAATCCGTCCAAGCTACTTCCCAACTACCTCCACTATTGGCTCAGATCCCCGCCGGGCCGAGACTATCTTCTCAGCAGAGTCTCGCAAGTTGGCGTTCCGCAGATACAGCGCCCATTGACAACATTGCGTGAAGCGGCGCTCCCGGTGCCACCCATTGGCGAGCAACGCGCCATCGCCGGCGTGCTGGGGGCGTTGGATGACAAGATCGAGCAGAACCGGCGGACGTCGGCGGCGCTGGAGCGGTTGGCGGGAGCCGTTTTCCGGGCGTGGTTCGTGGACTTCGAGCCGGTCAAGGCCAAGGCCGCCGGCTCCGCCTCCTTCCCCTCCATGCCCCAGAGCGTCTTCGAGGCCCTCCCCAACCGCCTCGTCGATTCCCAACTCGGCCCAGTGCCGGAGGGGTGGAATGCCACTCGATGGGGCGAGGTGGTGACGCTTGAATATGGAAAGGGTCTGCGTGGATACCAAGACGCGTTAGGGGCATACCGCGTATTTGGGACAAACGGCCCAATCGGGTGGCACACCGAGCGTCTCGCGGAGGGTCCGGGGATTATCATTGGCAGAAAAGGCGCTTATCGAGGGGTCCATTATTCGTCGGCCGGCTTTTGGGCAATTGACACAGCGTTTTTCGTGAAGCCAATGAGAGAGCTCGACATGAAGTGGGTTTACTACGAGCTGCTGAGAGCCGACATCAACTCGATGGACTCCGGATCGGCCATTCCCTCGACAAGTCGGGAAGACTTCTATTCGATTCCTGTTTGCATCCCGAGCACACCGGTCATGCGGGGGTTTGACTCACTGGTCGGTCCGCTGTTCGCATGGAACATTTCAGCAAAGGCGGAAGACACGAAGCTTGCCACCTTGCGAGACTACCTGCTCCCACAGCTGCTTTCCGGCCAGGTGCGCGTGCGTGAGGCCGAACGGGCGGTGGCGGAGGCGGC
>JBGTDH010000729.1:0-8251 GCA_041748435.1 Pirellulales bacterium | reverse complement strand
TACTGTCACCCGCGCTCGGCGAGGCAATGCCTACTCCTACTCCCACCAGTTCTTCCGTGCTCCGTAGGCTTCGATCCGGTCCAGTTCCTCGTGAGTGATGTCGTACTTCTTGGTCAGGGACTTCACAAGGCCCTGATCGATCCGCCGCATATAGGTCTCTGCCGTGGTTTTGGACATTTTCGAGGCTTTCTTCAAGGCCTCGCCGCGCTGTTTGGCCCAGTCCCGAAAAATGATCTGCATCCGCTCTTCCTCCTCGGTGAGATTCGCTGCCGGTTCGCGCGGAGCGGGGCCTTCCGGGGAATTTGCGGCCACTTCCTGGGCAGGGCTGGGGCTGGCGTCGCGAACAGGGCTGTCCGCCATCGCTTGTGCGAGTGACGCAGTTTCTCGCTCCTCCGCCTCCCTGATCAGGTCGCCGAGGTCGGCAGCGATCAGCGATTGAACAGCCGAGACGATGTGACGGAACCGAACATTGAGTGCGTCCAGGTTAGGCGACCATATCGCCAGAGAGTGTCCGAACACGGCTGACTCCTGATCGAGGCTCAGCGAAACGTCCTGGTCGCGGACGTCGACACGATGGAACCAGACAAGCTTCTCCATGGCGAAGGCTTTCTGCGCGGTCAGAAGAAGGTACTCGCCAGGAGGCACTTGGAACTCGAATCGTCCGTCGCTGTTGGCAGTGGCGACGTGACCGCGAGCGAGTAACACGGCGAGCCCGCTTTCCACATTGCTTGCGCGGTGCGACTGGTGCTTGCTGAGGTACTCGCTAAGCTCGGCGTTGTAGGAGGCCCGTTGCGCCTCGCCCTCCTTCTGCCTCAGCCCGACGCTATCTCGACCCGGATACTTCCGATCCAGTCCCTGACTAAAGAGTTTCGAGGCTGTTTCCAGAGCATTAAAGCGTCCAGAGGCATCGGCGATTAACTCGCGCTCGGCGGAGGTGATTGGAATTAGATACACCTTTACCCCCGCGCCCTTCTTGACGTCTCCCCCCTTCGTGGTCGCGAACAATTCTCCACTGACCTTCACCTGCGCCGGCGCTTCCGGACCCGGAACCGTAGCGGCTCCCGATGGAGCCGCCGCCGCGGCCTTGATTCGCGCGAGTTCCGCGCGGGCAGCCTCTGCCTCCGCGCGAGCCTGAATCAAGTTCTCGTCCTGGCTGTTCTGGCACCCGCACCAACAGAGGGCCAGAACGAACGGCATCAATGAAAGCAGTCTCGTCTTCATCTCAATCGCTCCCTCCAAACATGTTATCGAGCGCGTTTCATTCCAGCGGCGGGAGAGGTGCAAGTCAAGCAGACTCCAAGACGCGGGTGCTTGGCATCACGATTCTGCCTCCTGGCGGAGATACTCAGCAGGCAAGGGCAATTCATCGTGCGAGAGGGATTCGCCCGACAAGGTCTCGCTCATCCGTGTTCCATGGGTGGCAGATTCCCGGACCCGAAAGACCACATTGGTTTCCGACGTCAGGAAGGCTGATCGCAGGTCGAGTCGTCGTTGTTTCAGTTCTGCCAGGCGTGACGCCGAGAGAGGCAAATAGAGCCAGATGGACTCGTCTTCCACGTCGTCGACCCAGAGGGCAAGAAACAGCATGCCGGCGTCATCGTGTGCGCTGAACAAGCGGGGACCGTCGTAGGCGTCGAACACCTCGACGATCGTCAGGGGCGTTTCGGCGAATGCTGGGGCGATCATGGGCCTTTCTCACACGACCTTTCTTAAACCGGTGATGACCGACAAGTGTGCCGCGCGCCAGGCTGGTCCGATGCCGCTGACAAAGCCGATGACGGCGGCCAACGCGATGCCTTGCACGAGGATGGTTACCGCCATCCAATCGATCGGCACATACTGCGGCCACAGATGATGCGCGGCGGACCAGACGCCCCGGCCTGTGAGCACGCCCACCGTGCCGCCAGCCAGCGAGATTAAAATGGACTCGCCCAGCACCATTAGCAGCACCAGCCCGCGGGAAAAGCCGATGGCCTTGAGCACGGCAATCTCGGTGGTTCGTTCCCGCATCGACATGGCCATGGCATTGCCGGAGACGAGCGTGAGCGCGAAGACCACCGCCAAGCCGATGTTCTGCACGTAGGCCTGCAGGTTGCCGGCGAACTTGGCGAACTGCTCCGCAAACGCCTGGTGACTTTGAGACAGCGTGGGATGGTCCGAGTTCTCGTACCGCTGATCGATCTGCATCACCAGCCGATCCACCGCCTCGGCCGACGCAGCCTTGATGAACAAGATGCTGGTGCGATCGGTCTTGGCGTCGTTCTTCGCCCGCAACAGCTCGTTCAAGTAGTCGTAATGAAAATAGAGATCGTTGATGAACTCGGGACCGTCGTAGATGCCGCACAGCACCAGGTCGAGATCGACCGAGTAGTTGTTGCCTTTCAGCGGAATGTGATCGCCGATCTTCCAATCCTTCCGCCGGGCATTGCCGCGATCGATGATGCAGCCGTTGCGGGTTGCCTTCCACGCGGCAAACTGCTCGGGATCCAGCCGGAACTCGAACCACACTTTGAGCAGTTCGTCTGCGTCGGTGCCGATCTGGGCAAAGCTGGGCATCTTCTCGTCTTTGTACAGACCCATCGACCAAGACAAGGGCACGGCCGCGGTCACGCCCTCCAGCCCGCGCACATGCTGCAGCGATGCAATGGGAATGTCGGATGTAAAGCCGTCGCGGCTCATCACGATCATCCGGTTGGCCTTGGCCAGCTCCGGCACGAGTTGCTCGTTCAAGGTGGCAAAGCCGTACATCATGGTCAGCATGGCCATGCACAACCCGATCGAAATGGCGGTGAGCGTGGTGCGCAGCTTGTTGCGCGTCGCGTTGCGAAACGTGTATTTGAAGAAGCGCATGAATTCGATCGCCTGGAGTTTCGCAGCTCCCCGGCAGTCCCGCGAGCCGGGAACCAAGGTGGAGCGCTCCTAGCTTAGAGGGCCGCCTTGCACACTTGCAAGGAGTCCCTACGCTTGTGACCCCATCCCGGCAGTGTTAAAATCCGCCGGTTCGTGTGCAATTCGTCCTTCATTAGCAGCCAGAGACAGTGAGCAAAGACAACCTGAAGATCGCGGTGATTCCCGGTGATGGAACAGGCCCCGAAGTGGTGGCGGAAGGCCTGAAAGTGCTGAAGGCCATCGCCGGCTTGGAGAAGTTCCAATACACGCTCACCGATTTCGATTTCGGCGGCGAACGCTACCTGCGGACCAAAGAGGTGTTGCCCGCCGGCGCCGTCGAAGAGCTGCGCAAATTCGACGCCATCTACCTGGGCGCCATCGGACATCCCGACGTGCCCCCGGGCATTCTGGAGAAGGGGCTGCTGCTGGAGCTGCGGTTCAAACTGGATCAGTACATTAACCTGCGGCCCGTGAAACTCTTCCCCGGCGTGGAAACTCCGCTCAAGGACAAAGGGCCGGAGCATATCGATTTCGTGGTCGTGCGCGAAAACACAGAGGACCTGTACTGCGGCGTCGGCGGCTTCTTGAAGAAGGGCACGCCGGACGAAGTGGCCACGCAATCCGCCGTGTATACCCGCAAGGGGTGCGAGCGGTGCATTCGCTGGGCGTTCGAGTTCACGCGGAAGCGCAATAACCCCAAAGGCAAGATGCTCACGCTGGTGGCCAAGACCAACGTGCTGACCTTCGGGCACGATCTGTGGGACCGCACGTTCAAGGAAGTGGGAGTTGAGTACCCGGACGTAAAGCAGGATTACAACCACGTCGATGCCTGCTGCATGTGGATGGTGAAGAACCCCGAGTATTACGATGTCATCGTGACCACGAACATGTTCGGCGACATCATCACCGACCTGGCCGGCATCTTGCAGGGAGGCATGGGCGTGGCATCGGGAGGCAACATCAATCCCGATCCCGGCGGCGTGAGCATGTTCGAGCCGATGGGAGGCAGCGCTCCCAAGTACACCGGCAAGAACGAGATCAACCCCATCGCGGCGATCAGCGCCATGAGCATGCTGCTGGAGCAGGTGGGCCAAACCAGGGCGGCCGCGCGCGTCATGAAAGCCATTCAGACCGTGACCGGCAGCAAGATGCAGAGCCAGGCTGCCGGCAAGATGGGCCACACCACCTCTGCAGTCGGCGATCTCGTGACCGCGGCGCTGTAGGGTTTGACAGTTCGTAGTACCCGGCTTCCGCTGGAAGAACCGGCTAAGCCGGGACTAGGAGCGATTCGTGCTACTCTCCGGCCGGCTTGATCAGCGGGCCGGAGCTGCCCACACCGCCCTTCAACTCGGAACGCGGAGTAGCAGCCGTAGGAGACGCCGCGTCGTCCGGCAGCGGCTCGCCCTCGTCGTGCGCCCATTCCACGCGCTTGCGGGATAGTCCGATCTTGCGCTCCTCCGCATCGACGCGAAGAATCTTGACCTCGATCGAATCTCCCACCTTCACCACTTCTTCCGGGTTCTCCACCTTGTGGTCCGCCAGCTCGGAGATGTGCAACAGCCCTTCGAGACCATTCTCCAGGCCGACGAACACGCCAAAGTTGGTGAGCTTGGTGACGGTGCCGGTCACGATCTGCCCTGGCTGATACTTGGAAGGAATGTCGGTGGCCCAAGGATCGTCCTGGAGCTGCTTAAGGCCCAGGGCGATGCGCCGCCGCTGCTGATCGACGCTGATCACGCGACACTCCACTTCTTGACTCTTCTCCACCATCTCGCTGGGATGGCTGATCTTGCGGGTCCAGCTCATATCGCTGACGTGCAACAGCCCGTCGATGCCTTCCTCGATCTCGATGAAGGCGCCGTAGTTGGTAAGATTGCGGACCGTGCCTTTGACCATCGTGCCCGGCGGATAGCGGTCGGCCACTTTATCCCAAGGATTGGCCTGCGTCTGCTTCATTCCCAAGGAGATCTCCTGCTTCTCCTTGTTGATGCCCAGCACCACCACATCGATCTCGTCGTCGATATGCACGAGCTCGTTGGGATGGCTGATGCGCTTGGTCCAGCTCATCTCGCTGATGTGAACCAACCCTTCGATGCCTTCTTCCAGCTTCACAAACGCGCCGTAGCTCATCACGTTCACCACGGTGCCGCGGATGGTGCTGCTCACCGGGTACTTGTCGCTGACCTTCTCCCACGGGCTGGGCGTGCGCTGTTTCAGACCCAGGGCAATCTTCTCTTTGTCCCGATCGATGTGCAGGATGGCGACTTCGATCTCCTGATCGATGGACACCATCTCGGACGGGTGCCCGATGCGGCCCCAGCTCATATCGGTGATGTGCAGCAGGCCGTCGATGCCGCCCAGGTCGACGAACGCGCCGAAATCGGCAATGTTCTTCACCACGCCCTTACGGGTCTGGCCCACTTCCAGTTCGGAGAGCAGGGCGGTCTTCTTTTCCTTGCGTTCGTTCTCGATCAGCGCGCGGCGGCTGACGACGATGTTGCGCCGCGCCTCGTCGATCTTGAGCACCACGCATTGAATGGTGCGGCCGATGTAATCGCCAATGTCCGGCGGGCGGCGGATATCGACCTGGCTGGCGGGCAAGAAGACGTTCACGCCGATATCGACCAGCAAACCGCCTTTGATTTTGCGCGTGACCTGCCCGGTCACCGGATCGCCCTCGTGAATGTTCTCCATCACCTGACGCCAGGCCTCGATCTTTTCGGCCTTGCGCTTGCTCAGGTTGATCATGCCGGCGGCATCTTCCATCTGCCCCTGCATTTCCTCCACTTCTTCGATCAGCACGCGGAGGATATCGCCCGGCTTGGGAGGCTCTTCTCCCTCTTCCCACTCGTTGAGCGGGATCATGCCCTCGCTCTTATAGCCCACATCGACCAGGACACTGTCCCCTTCGATGCGCAGGACCTTGCCCTCCACAATCTGATTCAGGGAGACGTCGCCCCCTACGGAGTAAATCTCATCGGGATCGGCCCCTTCCAGAGCCAGGGCCAGATCGGATTGCCATTCTTCCTCGTCGATGTCCAGACCACGAATCAGGTTTCGGTTGACCATTGTACAGTGATGTCCATCTGCCGGGGTTGAGCGACGAATTACTAGCGATCCGTCGGGTCCGGCGATCTCAACGCGGTTGCACGCCATCGTCCAGCCTTGGCTTCCACGACGGAAACCTATCCCCAGGCGGATGATAAGACCGTGAATATAGGGAACGCCCCGCAGGTTGGCAACCGCAAGCAAGGCTGTTCGTATCAATCGTATCAGACCTCCGTGATACGACCTTGCGCGGTTTCCAATCTCGCAACATAAGACCCGCCATCCTGTTGCGTCCCGCACGCTCCTCGCAACTCAAGTCATATCAGTCCGGCCCCGTCCCCCCACGACCACTCTCGCCAGGATCGGAGCCGGTTCACCAGCCATCCTCATCAAACGCTGTCGAGAAGCTCTCACGTGGCGTTCAGGTCCCAGGCGTTGGCAATCTCTTGATCCAACGTGAAGACGGCATCCACGGCTTCCACCAGCTCGTTATCCTCGGGCAGCGCGGTTGGGTTCAGGTTGAAAGCCACCGCTCCGTTGTCGTCGGGGATGTTGACGACCGTCGCGGCCTCGAGTGCTGACACCGCGAGAGAGGCATTCTCCACGAGAGCCGGGCCCGGCCCGGATTCCGAGGCGCCGGCAATCAGGACTCCTCCACCAAAACTGGGATCATAGGCGAAGAAGCCTCGCAGTTCCGTTTGCAATCGACCATCGAAGACGCGTACATGAGGGCCGCCGCCGGAGGCGGCAGCGGTGACCACATCCGCGCGCCCATCGCCATTGGCATCGGTGGCCGCCACGTTGACTCCGCCGACAAACCTGGGATCGTAGGCAAAGAATCCATACAACTCCGCGGCGTTGTGCGCGCTGAAGACACGCACATGCGGACCGCCCCCCTGACCCGCGCCGGTGATGACGTCGGCTTTGCCATCGCTGTCGACATCGCCCGCCGCCACGGACACGCCACCGCGGAATCGGGGGTCATAGGCGAAGAAGCCCACCAGCTCGCTTCCATCCTTTCCATTGAAGACGCGCACATGCGGTCCGCCGCCGGGTCCCGCGCCCGTGATGATGTCGTCTTGGCCATCGCCGTTGACGTCTCCGGAAGCGACGGAGACACCTCCGGCGAATGCCGACGCGTAGGCGAAGAAGCCGAGCAGTTCCGACCCATCGAGGCCGCTGAAGACCCGGACGTGTGGTCCGCCGCCGGCGCCGGCCGCCGTAATCACGTCGTCGAGGCCATCACCGTTGACATCGCCCGACGCCACAAAGACTCCGCCGGCGAACGCCGGATGATAGGCGAAGAAGCTTCCCAATGGTCCGGGGAGTTGCTCTCCGGTCACTCCATCGAAGACGCGAATGTGAGGACCGCCGCCGGGGCCGGGGGCCGTGATGATCTCCGACGCGCCATCGCCGTTGATGTCGCCCGTGGCAATGCGGACACCCCCCGAGAACGACGGGTCATAGGCCAGGAAGCTGTATTGCTCCTCTCCCGTGGTGGGATGGACCGCGCGCACCAGGGGCGTTCCTCCCACGCCCGCTCCGGTGACGATGGGCTGAATCAGAGGCTCCTCAATGTGATTCACTTGGAGCAACAACTCCGAAGCTTCGAACCCGCCGGACAGCAGTTGGATCGCGACGGTGGCCGCCTCTTCCTCGGAGGCCTCGGGAACCGTGACATTGAATGTGGTGGACGCCACTCCGGCAGGCACCGTCACGGACTCGGGCAGCCCGACCAGCTCCGGCTGGTTGCTCGATAAGACCCCGGTCAGCGGTTGGGAGAGATCGTCCCCCGGCGCGCGAGTGACCGTGACGCGAATCGAGCCGCCCGGAGCGGCCCATTGAGCGTTCGAGGTCATCACCAATTCGCTCCCGCTGGCGGCGTCATCGGCCGAGGAGGAATTGGACTGCACCCGCGGGCCGAACAGCTGTTGCAGCGTGCGATAAGAGTTCTGCGTGCCGCCGCCGATGACGAGGGGATACGCGCGATCTTCAAACCGGCGATTGCTGCCGGAGTTGCCGCTGACCATAGCCTCGCGGGTTGTGCCGGAAACCTTGACATGCGCCAGCCCCCATGTGTGACCCGCTTCGTGCAAAATGACATCCGCGACATGCAGGGCCAGCTGCTCTTTCGAAAAGCCGAGCCAGCGCTGGGCGGGTCGCACGATGGCAATGTCGGTCGAGTTATCGTTGCCACGGTCGATGTCGGCGGCGACACCAGCCGCGTCCAAGGGGAGCTCGCTTCCCATCATGCCGACAAACACCGTCGTGGCCCGCTCGCCCACGACGGCATGGTCCGCGCGCCGCACCTCCA
>JBGTDH010000728.1:0-7407 GCA_041748435.1 Pirellulales bacterium | reverse complement strand
CCGGACAATGGAACGGCGCAGGGCCGACACACTGGCATGGCGGTAGAGGGTCATTCATAGCTCGGTAACCATCAAGGTGCTCGGGAATCCGTTACAGAGTTCTTCCTCAGACTCGTCAACTCGGGTCAAGAGAATATTCCCGCATTCGGCATCGGGCCGTGAGCCCAAATAATATGCGTAGGGGAACGTCTCGTAGCGCCAGGATGCGGACACCGGCTGGACTGCGCCGATGATCAACTCCGCGCGACAGTGGTTATTCTCGTCGATTCCCCATGTTAAGGAGAGGATCATGCGACCCTGATATGCGGTCGCCCCCGTCTCGTAGCACACGTTGCTTTGCCAGGGGTCGGCGTACCAATTATTCTGCAGGATGCAATGCGGCTCGACAACACTTAAGACCCACGTGTCATTGAAGCCACCACACGGCCCGCAAGCACCATCGGTGATGCCGGAGAGAGTGACTTCATAGTTTTTGGCAACGCAACAGCAGCTAGCGCTGACAGGCTCATTACAATTCGGGTTTTCTTCGACATCCGGCATCGGAGTATTCTCTTTCTAAGTCGCTTGGCACTTCGTTCATCCTCAACCAACGGTTTCCGCCGTCTGCACCACCGCCACCCACCGGATCGTCTTGGAGGCCTCGCCCGTCACCTGGATACGCAGCGAGCCGTTGGTTGTGTCGGCATCGACGGCGACGTCCCAGGCGGAGGAGTCTTCGGCGAGGACCGTCTTGGTCACGCTGCCGACGATGGCCGTGCTTCCGGCCGTGGCGTTGCGATCGATGACGCCTTCCACCTTGTAGCCCGCCGATTCGTCGTTCGCGTCGGTCCGCCTGGCCACGATCAGGATGCTGAACGCCCAGGTCGTGTCGTTGGAGAGCACCAAGCGTTCCGACGAGCCGTTGAGGAATAGTTCTGTCTGCGTGGCGTTCGTTGTCTGGTTGCGCAGCACATAGCGTCCGTGCTGGGCATCGCCCACCGCGGAGAACTTGCCACCGGCCTGGGCGGTCTGTCCGAAGAGCGTTGCGTTGGCATAGGCCCCCTCCGCCCGGCTCGCTTCTCCATTGGCCACGTTCCCCTGTCCCGAGGCATGGCTGTAATCGCCATCGGCCGTATTGTCGGCGCCGCCGGCGATGAAGGAGCGCGTGCCCGAGGCCACTTCGGTGCTGTTGGCTCGAATCGTCTGCAGGTCCACTGCGTCGGTACCCCGGGCATCGCCGTCGGAGTCGATCTGGAGACCTCTCTCGCCGCTGCCGTCATCGGGACAGAGCACAAGGGCTGCATCGTCGCGGTGATAGAGGGTTCGCCAGACGGCGCTCGCCGTGGAGGGATCGACGCAGACCCACATTACGGCAGTGCTGGTGTTGAGCCAGCGTGAGCCGGCGGCAAAGCCGGCCGTGTCGTCGTCGTTGGCATCTGGATCTGCCCCGGTCTGATAGGGTGCCCGGTCGGCCAGTTCGATCAGATCGTCTTTAAGCTTGAGGCCCGCCTCGCCCGAGGGCGTGGCATCGGGGACTTCGATCCCCTTGTGGTTCAACCAGTCCGGCATGGACGCACCTCCTGCAAAGAGAAGACGCCGCCGCTCGATTTCCTTAACGCGAGAGATGACCGCGTGAATGGGCGGCGAAATCCACCGCAACATGAACTCAACATTTGAGGGTCAGGACGTGAGGCGCGTCGAACAAGCGTGTCACATGCCCGCCCATCACCTGAGCGCAATTATTGGATTGTTGCGGGCGAGATTGCAAACACTTTCCCGGCCGGCTCGGCGATTTTGTTGGAGATTGTGCGAAGTAATCTGAGGTTCTGCGCAAGCCGCGCAAACGCTGACGCGCCAGTGCCACGCGATTCATCAAGATGATGACACGTCGATACCGATCGATTCTTGTGCATATGTGCCGCGTGAGGATTGAATCGATGGCTAAGAACTGTCATAACGCAAGGGTTACACGCCTCCATTCGGTGGCTATATGCCACACTATTCTGCGCGATTGCTCGACCACTTCTACGCCCCGCGCAATGGCGGAGCGATGATCGATCCCGATGTCATAGGCAAAGGTAGCTTGGATGGGAGGGCGCCGTATCTGGAGCTCTACCTGCGGTTTGATGGAGAGATCGTGTCAGCCGCGAACTTCACGACGTTCGGCTGCGCGGCGGCGATTGCATGCGGATCAGCGATGACGGAGTTAGTCATCGGTCGCTCGTCGGACCACTGCGCGAGGATCGACGAGAGAGCCTTGATCGAAACGCTCGACGGTATTCCGCAGGAGAAGGCGTTTTGCGCGTCGTTGGCAGTGTGTGCCTTGCGGGATGCAGTGGCAAAGCATGGTTCGCCAACCTCGGCGTCACCGGAGACGCCTTCCCTCAATCCGGAGCATGGCTGAGTCTCATGGAGCGCAATTCCATTTCACTGTGCATGATCGTGCGCGATTCGGCGAGAACGCTGCCGGCCTGCCTGGAGAGCATTCGTCCCTGGGTAGACGAAATGGTGATCGTGGACACCGGCTCGGTGGACAATACGCCGGAGATCGCAGCTACCATCGGAGCGAAGTTGTTCCACTTCCCGTGGTGTGATGACTTCGCGAAAGCCCGCAATGAATCCTTGCGGCACGCCCGCGGCACGTGGCTGTTCTGGATGGATTCCGACGACACGATCGACGCTGAGAACGGTCGCAAGCTGCGGCAGCTTGCCGATCTGCCGCTGGCGAATGCTCCCGCCGCGTACATCATGCAGGTGCATTGCCCTGGCACCGATGGCCAATACGACGTCACGGTGGTGGACCATGTGAAGATGTTTCGCAATCATCCGGGGCTGCGATTCGAGGGGCGGATCCACGAGCAGGTCTTGGCGGCCGTCCGTCGGTTGCAAGGAACGCTGGCCTGGACCGATGTCTTTGTCGTGCATTCCGGTTCCGATCAGACACCCGAGGGGCGAAAACGGAAGATCGTTCGCGACTTGCGTCTCTTGGAACTGGAGGATGCGGAGAAGCCGAATCATCCGTTCGTGCTGTTCAATCTGGGGATGACCTACGCCGACTGCACCGAGCACGAACGGGCCGTGGGCTATTTGCGCCGTTGCCTGGGGGTCTCAGGCGAAGGAGAGTCTCACGTAAGAAAGGCGTACGCCCTGTTGGCCAGCAGCCTTGGCCAGCTGGAGCGCCATGACGAGGCGTGGGCGGTTTGTGAGCGGGGCCTGACCTTGTTTCCCCAAGATGCCGAGTTGCATTTTCGACACGGCATGGCGTGCCACAGCTTGAACCGGCATGCGGATTCGGTGTCAGCCTATCGGGCGGCACTTCGCAACGGCGCGGAGCGACATTTTTCCAGCATGGATCGCGGCATCGTGGGCTTCAAAGCACGGCACAACCTGGCGATCGTCTATGCGGACATGGGGCGCGACGACCTCGCGGAAATCCAGTGGCGGCGGGCGATCGAAGAAGTGCCGCGGTATGTGTCGGCATGGCGGGGTCTGGGCGATTGTCTATTGCGACAACGCAAGGTCGTCACGCTGGAAGCGCACCTGGAGTTCATGGCCAACGATCCGCTGCTGGCATGCGAGGCACTGCTGATGGAAGCGCAGCTTGCCAATGCTCTCGGGGACATTGCTCGAGCGGATGCAGCGCTGGGGCGCGCGGTTGTGAACTTTCCGGACCAGTTGCCCGCCTTGCGAGCGCGGTGCCAGTTTCTGTTCGAGCAGGGGCGATTAGACGAGGCTGCGGCGGAATTGACGGAAGTGTGTGCCCGCGATCCGCAGGACGGCGCCGAGGCCCTGCACCGAGGGTGGAAGGAGGTTGGGGAAGAGGAAGAGGGTTATGCGGGGCTCTGCCCGGGATGCGTCGAGCAATACTACGAGCCCACGGTTGTCTCGGAAGACTCGTCTAAACATCTTGCCCCTCCAGTCCACCAACGAGATTCTGATGAGGGAGGTGGCATAAGAGCCCAAGGAACTTTGTTCTAGGGCGGCGGATGGACTTCCAACCGTCACGCAACGTACAAAACGCTTGCGCCATCAATGCAGTTGTGTCAGGCTGGTACGGTGAAAAACGACCATGAGTACAACGATGTCATTGACCCGGCGCTCCGCGGCGACCTCGCCCTTACGTTAAGAAACCTGAGAACCTGCATCGGGGCCATTAACACGTGGTCTTTGAACGCAGGTGGCAGAATACCGCGCAATCTGCATCGAACCCTATTGACGGCACTGACTCTGATTGGCGGCGAGATGGCCAGGCTCGAAAACCTGCTAACTCAAATCGATCCTCGCATGGACGAAGCGATTGCCGATGCGAAGCCGCATGATGGTGGCGAGTAACAAGCGGATCATCACTCGCAGGCCTGTTCATCGGGCGGCAACCGCATTCCCTCTACGGCGAACGAAAGCACCTGTATGATCCGATCTCGTTCCAAAACGGACAGCCGGCCGAGAGCTTGCTCGTACATGGCCTCGCGGATCACTCGCTCTGCCTGCTGTGTACGGTCGTCTCCGGCAGGATAGGCACGAATCAACCTCGCATCGCTGTACAGCGCCGCCACGCGCCGACGCCGCAAGGACTTCCCCACGAATGATTTGTCCGCGACGTTTTCGGGAGAGTGACCGATCATCGGGCCTAGAGTAGCGCCGGTGGTCACAGCGAGCAATCCGACGACCGCCGATCGTTGCGTTATCCGCTTCGTAAGCCCCTTCGTTGCCCCCTACCGGCCCCGAAATCCCGTTGTTGGTGTTGGCTGTGTTGTATGTTGTTTTCCCACCGCGACTTCGGGGTGCCGGGGCTTTCCGTTCGTGCCTCACTTCAACCCCCGGCTGCTTTGTGTGTCTGCGTACCTTTGTGGATTGGCTCGCGTTGCTTGCCTTCTCCACCCACTGCTCGGTCGCTCCAGACCTCGGTTCCGTCCACACAAAGCAGCCGGGGCCTCCGCCCCGGCACCCCATCCTTGCTCGCGGCTGGCCAAGCCGCTCGCTGCGGATCGGCCGCTTGGGCGGCCGTGAAGTCGCCCCCCACCCTTGTTGGTGTTTTGTGTGTGTTGGTGTTTCAACGCGTAACGTGCGGCATGCTGGCCTTGGGCCCCGCGGGCTTCAAGGGCCAGGTACTCCTCGTCGCATTGCTTGCCCAAGCCCTAAGCGCTATTAGCTCGCAGGCAACCAATCCTAGTGAGCCGGTCCCTTTGCCGTGCAAGGGATGCTCGCCGTGACGGCGGCAAGAGGTTTGCTTCGCTGACCGCTCGCAAACCTGCACGCCGACATTCGGCTCGACACCCTTGACGGCGGGCTGCGGCTCACTGTGGCCTCCCTGCCGCGAGCATCGATTCGTGGCAGCTTAATTCTCTTCCCCATCCAATATGGAGAACACGACACCATCACTGGCACACACACCTGGCGCGTGGCACATCACGCACTCTGAAATTGAGGCGGTCTACTGTGGCGAGCGGCACTTGGCCATTGTGGCGGGTTACTCCACCATCGCCGATCTCGAAACAGTGCCGGAGGCTGAGGCCAATGCCCGATTGATCGCGGCGGCTCCTTCCCTCCTCGAAACGCTCCGCGCGATCAGAGACGATTGTGACCGATGGCTCAACGAAAAGAACGGAATGCCTGCCGAGGAACTGTTCGCCGCCTTCAGGGATGAAGCGCACAATATCATCTCAGAAGTGTGAGGTCCCTGTAACATCGCCCCGGCGGCTACGGTCGTCGGGGCTTTTTTTGTGGTCGCATCCTCGATCAATATCGCCGTTGGCTATTGCCATGTTCACCCTGCATCGCGTTCTTCTCATGTGCAGGGCGGTCCCTGGAGCGGTCAAGGGCGTGACGGCGGCAAGAAGCGGACTTGCCCTTAGGATCGTTCGACCTGCATGACGGCCCACCCCCGGCTACTAAAGGCGCGAGGACTAGCGCCTCAAAGGCTGAACGACGAGGGGCCGTTCGAGTAGACCCCAGGATGGCACGTGGAAGTTGTGCGCTGGCTCAAGGCGATTATGATCCGCCGCCGATGTACGCAAAATCTAAGTCGGTCCCCTCCCATTTTCTGGGAGGGGACCTGCTGGTGCAGACGACATCGCGGGATGTACCCAGCGATTCGAGGATACCAGTGATTGGTCGATCGGAAAAGTGCACTGCCCGCCGGAGTGGCGGGCAGTGCTGTAGAATACTCACCTTAAACCACCCCGGGCTATTTGCCAGAGGTTAACGATGTCGCGTAGCTCCATCCCGGAGAGTTGGCACTTTCTTGAGCCGTTTCTCCCCGATGCTCCGAAGCTGCTCCGGAGGTTTTTGCGAATCCTTGAACTGTCTCGCCGCTAGTCGAAACAACTTCGGCGGGGACATGTCGAGCACCTCGCAAAGTGCTAATAGGCGATCGACGGATACGCTGCCATCAGGCTTCTCGACTTGGCTGATATAGCTCTGGTCAACCTGGTCGCCGATCAGGTTCGAGAGAGCCTCGGCCACATCGTTTTGCGTCATCCTTCTGGCAACGCGTACAGTTTGCAGAGTTGGGCCGATCATACTCTTCCAATCAGCCCAGCTCTCGGGCCCTGGGAAATTGGACCTTCCCAGTAGCCGAGATTGGGTATTATTCATCGATGGTCCTTTCTGAGTCTTTCTGGATTGCATGCAGTTACCTTGCTATGGTGTCCTGCGGTTGGCGACGATTGTCGTCTAGACATGTGAAGGAGCTAAACCCCCGTATTGGAACAGTACCTTGCCCAAGGCACCTCCGCACGCTGAGGACTCGACCGACGTCGCATATTCGGGGCCGCGGACCGCGGTAGTTTCACAACGCCGGTCCACACCCAATCCATGATCGCATTCGCAGAATTGGCCCCTGACATGTTCCGTGCATCCGGGGTCACTGATGTAAACCTGGGCATGGCCTAAATCACCAAGCCGAGCCCCCAGAACTGCGTTATCGCCACTGATAGCAGCGACTCCGCCCACGATTAAGATCCACAGTGCGCGCTTCATTACTTCGTCCTCCGTCTGCTGCTGGGATCAATAGAATCCCCAGGGCCTGGAGCAGCAGGATCCAGGACCCAGGGAGGTCAACGTCGAAACGAGATTGATCAAGTAATGGCCTACCAGAGCTGGCTCTCAGCCAGGGCCCCTGCGGCGCCTGGTATCCCCCGCCGAGCCTTCTGCCGCAACACGCGACGTGCCGCAACTTTCTCTGATGGAGTCATACCCTCCACCAAAGAGAACACATTCACGATTTGATAGGGTTGCAGTGCCTGAAAAACGTCCTCCGTGTACGGCCGTTGCTCCTGCGGGTTGATGTAAGCCATACTCTCCACCTCCTTCGCCCGTGGCATTTTGAAGAGAACTGTCGTGGCATTACCCGAGGGGAGTGGGCTTGCCTCCCCCGCGATCTTTGTCTGCATCGCCCACGATAGCATATAAACCTGGTGCATGTCAACA
>JBGTDH010000727.1:0-5885 GCA_041748435.1 Pirellulales bacterium | reverse complement strand
CTGGGCGCGGGAAGTATCAAACGAGCAGATCGCTCAGGATGTTGCCGTGGACGTCGGTCAGGCGCATGTCGCGGCCGCCAAAGCGATAGGAGAGCTGCCGGTGATCGATGCCCAGCAGATGCAGCATCGTGGCATGCAGATCGTGAACCTCGACCTTGTTCTCGACGGCGTGAAAGCCGTACTCGTCGGTCGCGCCATACACCATGCCGCCGCGAATGCCGCCCCCCGCCAGCCAGATGGAAAAACCGTAGGGGCTGTGATCGCGGCCGGTGGAGGTTCCCTGCGCCACGGGCGTGCGCCCGAACTCGCCCGCCCAGATCACGAGGGTCTGCTCCAACAGCCCGCGCGATTTCAGATCGCACAGCAAGCCGGCGATCGGCAAATCGGTGGCGAGAGCCATCTTCTCGTGACCGTCCTTGATCTTGTCGTGCTGGTCCCAGCGGTTGGCGCCAGCCACCGCGGGAGGTGTAACTTCCACGAACCGCACGCCCCGTTCGACCAACCGGCGCGCCAGCAGGCATTGCATGCCGAAGGAGCGCGTGGTGTCTTCTTCCAAGCCGTACAGGCGGCGCGTGGCCCGCGTCTCTCCCGCCGTGTCGAGCAGCTCGGGCACCGCCGCCTGCATGCGGAAGGCCAGCTCGTAGTTGGAGATGGCGGCCTCCACCCGATCGTCGTTGCCCAGCCGCGCAATCACCGAGCGATCCAGCGCGCGGAGCAACGCGAGCTTGTCCCGCTGCAATTCATCGCTAGCCTCGGAACGCTGCAGGTTGGCCACCGGCGCCGCGTCGTTGCGGAACAGCGAACCTTGATACACGGCGGGCAGGAATCCGCTATGGAAGTTGTCGGTCCCGCCGGCCGGAATGAAACCGCCTTTCAACACGACGTAACCCGGCAGGTTGCGGCACTGGCTCCCCAGCCCATAGGTGACCCACGCGCCCATGCTGGGCCGCCCCTGCTGGTTGAATCCGGTGTGCAGGAACAGGTTGGCGTTGGCGTGTTCCGTGAAATTGGCCACCATCGAGCGGACCACGCACAGGTCATCGGCACAGGCGCCCACGTGCGGGAAGAGATCGCTCACGGGCGTGCCGCAGTGGCCGTAGTGCTTGAACTTCCAGGGAGAGCGCATCACCCGGGGAGGCGCGTCGTGTGGAATGAACTGGGTCGGCGGCGCTTTGATCTTGATCGGCTCGCCATGCTCCCGGTCCAGCCGCGGCTTGGGATCGAACGTATCGACCTGCGACGGCCCGCCATCCATATACAAGAAGATGACGCTCTTGGCCCGCGGCGGGTAATGCGTGAGGCGCGGGGCCAGCGGATCGTTCGCCATGGTGTCCGTTCCGCTCGCTTCCTCGGCGAGCAAGGCCGAGAGCGCCACGGCGCCGAAACCATTCGATAACCGCAACAACATCTGCCGCCGAGACAGGTTGTGCATCGTGTCGCCCGGGATCGGTCTAAGCAACATCGGACGCTCCTGACGCGGCGATTATCCCAGCAGCTCGGCAATCGGGGTGGCGTCGCTGACGAGATGCGACGGGCGGCCTTGGGGCGTGTACACGATCTTGTCGGGGTTGATGCCGAGCTTCAGATAGATCGTGCTGGCGAAGTTCTCCGGAGAGAGGACGCGCTCGTTGGCGGCATAGCCGTTGCGATCGGTCGCGCCAACCACGACACCGCCCGGCGTGCGGCATCCGGCGAACAGGACGCTCATGGCGTTGGACCAATGGTCGCGCCCGCCTCGATTGTTCACTTGGGGCGTGCGGCCGAACTCGCCCAGGACCACGACCAGGGTGGTGTCCAACAGGCCGCGCGTTTCCAGATCTTCAATCAACGAGGCGATTGTATTCTCGAATCCCGGCATCCGCTTGTTGAAGGCGGGGAAGATCTCCGTGTGATGATCCCAGCCCCCTTCGTTGAGAGTGATGAAAGGCACGCCGGCCTCCACCAGTCGGCGCGCCAGCAAGGCCCGTTGCCCGAACGAGCTGCGGCCGTAGGTGTCGCGCACTTTCTCCGACTCTTGCGAGATATCGAACGCCTGCTGCGATTCTTTGCTCGTGATCAACGAGTAACCCTGTTCGTAGTATTCGTCGAGCGCCAACACCGGATCGGCGGCGGCCTCTTCGGCAATGCGGGCCAGGCGATCGACATCGCTGCGAATCTGCTGCCGCGAGAGGAACCGCTCGCTGGCCAGTCCGGAGGGCAATGCTACGTCCCGCACGCGGAAGTTGCTGCCATTGGGATCGTCCGAGACGACAAACGGCGCGTGCCTCGCGCCCAGGAAGTTCGGACCACCGGAACGCGTCATGCTGGGCAGCGAGAAATAGGCGGGCAAGCCGCCGCCCGTTCCGCGCTCGTGCGAAGCGACCGAACCCAGGCTGGGGTGGAAGCTCACAAACGCGCCGCAGCCGACGGGGATGCGCGGCGGAGCACCGGTCATCATGTAGTGGTTGCCCGCGCCGTGGTTCCCCTGGTTGTGACAGATGGAGCGCACCACGGCCAGCTTTTCGGACATGGCCGCCAGCCGCCGCATGTGCTGGGAGAACTGCACGCCGGGAACCTTGGTGTCGATCGGATCGAACTGGCCGCGAATTTCCTTCGGCGCGTCCGGCTTCGGATCAAACGTCTCGTAATGGCTTGGTCCGCCATCCAGCCAGATCAGAATACAGCTTGTCTTTGCCTTGGCGCTACCCTGCGTGGCGGCCTCTGCCCGCAGACGCAACAGGTCGACAAAACCGCCGCCGACGGCAGCCCCCAGTCCAAGCTGCAGACAATGCCGCCGCGAGAAGCCCTGGCAGTTGCGGGAGAGTAGCATGGCGTATTAGTCCTTAAACACGAACTCCGGTGTGTTGATCAACGCCCACAAGAGATCTTCGGTTGCCTGGCGGCGGGAAATCCCCTCTTGTCCAAAAATACGCTCGCCGACGGCCGTCTCTTCCTCGCGGGGTTGCCGCGAGTATACCAGAAAGTAAAGCTCTTCAATAATCTCGCGCGGCGAACGGGGGCTGGCGGCCAGCGTTGCAGCCCGGCCGCTGTCGCCCGTCACTTTCTGGTGCAAGTTCGGCGCATTCATCAGGTGCAAGGCCTGCACAATCGTGGTATCGGTGGTGCGCTCGCAAGGCGGGTCCTGATTCGGATCGGGCCGGCCAAAGGCATCCAGGAACAGCGAACTTGTGCGATGCGTCCAAATCTCCATCGCCCGCGATCCGGCCGGCAGGGCGGAGAATTTTTCCGGCACGCCGCTGATATCGCTCACGGCGTCCAGCAGCACCTCGGCCCGCAGCCGCGTGCGGTAATGCCGCGAATAGTTTTGCGTATCTCCGGTATTGCGATCGGCGGGAATCGAACTCAGGCTGTAGACGTAACTGGTGGTGATGGTGCGGAGCAACTGTTTGAGATCGCAACCCTGGCTGCGGAAATCTTCGGCCAATGCATCCAACAGCGGCCCGTTGGAAGGCGGGTTGGTGCCGCGCAAATCGTCGATCGGCTCGACGAGTCCGCGTCCCATCAGATCGGCCCACACGCGGTTGACAATTACCTTGGCGAAGAACGGATTCTCCGGCGAGGTGACCCACGTGGCCAGCGCGGCCCGCGGATCGTCGTCTTCGCCCAACTCCAGCGCCTTTCCCAGCAGCGGCCGCGGCGGCAACTCGGCCCCCGTGAGCGGATGCTTGGCCATACCCTTGGCGGAGAGGAACATGATCTCCTCGCTGCCCGAGATCGGCGGCGAGAGGCCAGTCCCTTTGCGCCTCACGCGCGAGAAGAAACTGGCGAAGCTGTAAAAATCGTCCTGGCTCCAGATCTCGAACGGATGATGGTGGCACTTAGCGCACTCCAATCGCACGCCCAGAAATAGTTGACTGACTATGGTCGTCAGCTCTTCGGGATCCCGCCGATCGCGAAACAGCACGGCGGCGCCGTTGCGGAAGGTGCTTCCTTCAGCCGCGACCAGCTCGCGCACAAACTGATCGTAGGGCTTGTTCTGCCGGAAGGCGTCGCGAATCCAGGCATCGAAGTTGAACACCGCCTTGATGCCCACGCGATACGGATTGGGACGCAGCAGGTCGGCCCACTTGTTGGCCCAGAAATCGGCGTACTCCGGCCGGTCCAGCAGCGTGTCGATAAGGCGCTCACGCTTCGTGGTCGACACATCGGCCAAATACTCGCGGGCTTCCTCTGGTGTCGGCAAGCGGCCGATCACATCGAGATACGCCCGCCGCAAGAATGTGCTTTCCCCGCACGGCTCGGAAGGCGTGATGCCCAGCCGCTGGAGCTTGGTCCACACGTGCTCGTCGATGAAGTTCCACCGCGGCAAGCCGGCGTAGAGGCCTTCTGGCACACGACCGGCGAGCGGAATCTCGATGCTCGTCGTGGCGATCTGATCCAGATAGCGGGCCATCACCGCGGCTTCGCCCGGCAGCGGTCCGGTCTTGAGCAGGCCGCCTCGACCGACCGCAGCAATCACGCTTTCGTTCGATTGATAAGCCGCCACGTCGGTCACATCGCGGGTTGAGCCGTCCGTGTAATGGGCCGTTACCACCAGTTGCTGCGATTGCATGTTGCCCATCACGCGCGTGGGCGGCTCCAGGCTGATGCGCTCCAGTCGCGGATCCTCGGCCGCGCGGCGCGGCATGCCGGTGGCGATCCATTGCCGCACCAACTCATATTGCGGACTACCGGCTTCCAAACGCACGCCACCGCCGTGCGGCACTTGCGCGGCCGCTTTTCTCAACAGCAGGCTCTGCTCGGGGGCGGCGGGAAAGACGCGCCGGCCGCGAGCCTCCTGGGCAATGGCAGCAAAATCAAAGTCGGGATCGAATCCCAGCAGCGAAAGTTGAAACCCGTTCTGACCCCGCTGCTTGCCGTGGCAGGCGCCCGTGCTGCACCCGGCCGCAGCTAGAATGGGAACGATCTCCAGTTCGAACTTGATCTGTGGCGGCCGATCCATGCCGGCAACTTCCACGCTTACGTTAATCTGCTGATCGTCTACCGTGGCCGTGATGCGCGCTTGCCCATTGCCGCGCGGGGTGATGACTCCGTGCTCATCGACGACCGCGACCTGCGGAGCGGACGAAGCGTAACTCGCCGTTCGTGTGGCATCCACGGCGCGCTCTTCCTGACGCACCGTCACCAGCAACTGCTGCCGGCTATTCGGCCCATGCAGCCGCACTTCCTCAGGATAGACGGCAGGCAGCCCTGCCCCCAGCACCGTGATTGGCGCCAGCACCAGCAGCGTGAGCAACCAGCTTACACCGGCACGGCGAGAGTTGTTGTTAGAACACATAGGCGGGATCACCGGGCGGGAATACCCTTATGGTACCGCAGGCGATGCCAGAACGCTACATGGCTCTCAGCCGCGTCACCCGCGAACCAACACTCCGGCATAAAACCTGCGCGGGCCGGTGGCCGTTTCCAGCAGCAGGGCGCCGTCGGCCTGGATGCCAAAGCAGCGGCCGGAGACGGTCTCGGGCCCGGTGTCGATCGTGAGCCAGTCGCCGCATTGCAGGCAGAGCTCATCGGCCTGTTCGCCGATGGCGTCGGGCGTTGTGGCGAGCGTCGCCAATTCATCTCCCAGTTGATTCACCACATCGATCAGCAGTTCGGTGCGGTCCAGGGGGCGATCGATCAAGTCGATCAACGAAACGGCCCTCTCGCGCACCTCGTCGGGCGCCTCAGTCAGCCGGTTGTTCACATTCAGGCCGATGCCTACCACCAGCCGCTGATCGGGCAAAGACTCAACCAGAATGCCCGCCAGTTTGCGCGGTCCGATATAAACATCGTTAGGCCAGTGCAGTCCCACGCCCTGCCCCGCCAACCGCGGCTGCACGGCTTTCACAACGGCGGCGGCAGCGGCCAGCGAAACAAGTCCCACATGCTCGCGCCGAATGCCG
>JBGTDH010000726.1:0-2919 GCA_041748435.1 Pirellulales bacterium | reverse complement strand
ACTTGCATCAGGCAGCCCGCGTCGACCAACGGCCGCAGCACGCTGGGATCGGAAAGAATGCCCTGGTTGCGCTCGGGATGCGACAGAATCCCGGTCATCCCGGCCGCGCGCAGCTCGGCCAGCAGACGCTCGAGTGGGACGTACAGCTCGTGCGGCAGCTCCAGCAGCACATGCCTGCGATGATCGGCCAGAGAGAGCACTTCACCGCTGTTGAGTAGTGCCAGCATGTCGGCTTCGATCCGGACATCGGCCCCCGGCAGCACGCGCAGCGGCACACCATGATTCTTCAGGTGCTCCTGCAACTGCGCGGTGCGTTGCCGAATCATCGGCCCGCGGTTTTGCCGGAAGCTGCCCAATTGATGCGGCGTGACCACGACCGTGCCAATGCCATCGGCCGCGGCCAGGCGGGCCATCGCCAGGCTCTCGTCCCAGCTCTTCGCGCCATCGTCGATCTCCGGCAGGAGATGGCAATGGATATCAACCAGCGGCGCCTGTGGGTTCATGCGTTGCGTGTCTCTGGAAAGCGCGCGAACGCCGGCACGGTGCTGCAACTGGCAGCACAGCGCGCAGCCGCGCACGGCTCAAACGTCAAGATCAGGGAAAGGTGGCCGGAAAGTAGTCCCGCCTCCAACCGCCGGCAAGAGCAATTGGATGCGAGTTAATGGCGCCTCGATCAGCCGATCAGCCGATCCACCAGCTCGCGCCGCAGCACTTTGCCCATCGCATTGCGGGGCAGTTCGTCCAGGAACACGATCTGCCGCGGGCGCTGGTAATCGACAAGCCTCTGGCCGAGAAAGTCTCGCACGCGAGCTTCGTCCAGCGTGGGATCATCGCGCACGATGCATGCGGCCACCCGCTCTCCCCGGCGCTCGTCGGGAACACCCAACACGGCTGATTCCCTTACGCCGGGACAGGCGTTGATCGCACGCTCCACCACTTGCGGATAGACGTTGTACCCGTGAGTGATAATCAGATCGTGCTGGCGGCCGACGAGCGTGAGAAAGCCGGCTGCGTCCCGCGTGCCGAGATCGCCGGTGACAAACCAGCCGCTGGCGAAGGCGTCCCGCGTGGCCTCGGGCTTGTTCCAGTATTCGCGAAACAGGTTGTCACCGCGAATGTGAACCGCGCCGACCTCGCCGGCGGCCGCGGGCGTGCCATCGTCCCGGACCACACGCATTTCCACGCCATCCAAAGGCAAACCGACGGAACCTTGCGGCCAGGGGCCATCCAGCGGCAGGCTAGTAATGACATACGCCTCGGTCATGCCGTAGCGATTGATTACCGGACGGCTCAGAATCGATTCCAGCTCGGGCAGCACCTCGGGCCGAATCGGGGCGCTGCCGCACGTGAACAGCCGCACGTTCGACCAAGCGCGCGCCGCTTCACGAAACGCGGGCGTCTCCAACCAGCGGTAATAAAGGGAAGGCACCGCCATAAAAACTGTGGACCGGCCAATTGTCGCAATCGTTCGCTGCGGATCGAACGCGTCTTCCAGCAGCAGCCGAGCGCCGCACAAGAGCGTGAGATGCGTGGCAAACGCCAGGCCGTGGATATGAAACAGCGGCAGCACGTTCAACACGCGATCGTCGGGCGACATCCGCCAGGCGCGTGCGAGCGCACTCAAGGCTGCGGCCACGTTGGCGTGCGTGTGAACAATGCCCTTGGGCCAGCCCGTGGTGCCGGAGCTGTAGAGAATCAGACAAGAATCGTTGGGCGACGGGTTCGTCTCGAGAACGGTCCCGCCGCAAAGTTCCAGAATTTCGTGATCGGCAATCACCGCGTGCAATTCCGGCAGCTCTGCGCGCAGTTCCGAGAGCACAGTCGCTTGCTCGGCGCCTGCAACAACAATGCGGGCCCCGCTGTCGTTTAAGAAAAATCGAAGTTCCTCGCGCGTGAACTTCGGATTGAGCGGCAAAGAGACGCCGCCGGCGTAAAGCGTGCCGAGCTGCGCGATCAGAAAGGAAAACTTCTCGCCGGTGAGCAGCACCACGCGATCCCCCGTCCGCAAGCCCGCAGCTTGCAGACGCGCGGCGGCATCTCGCGCCCGTCGATCCAGCTCCTGATACGAATAACTGCGGCCGCGATGCTCGACGGCGACGCATGCGCCCCGCGCCTCAAAAGTGCTGCGCAATTCGCTGAGAAAGTGCCCGGCATGGCTACACATCGCACAACGTCACGGCTTGCTGCAACCCGGCCAACGGGTCGCGCACGGGAATGAATTCCTGACCCACGTAGCCGGTGTAGCCCACTTCCAGCAAGGCTCGCATAATGGGCGGGTAGTTGATCTCTTGCTGATCGTCCAGCTCTCCGCGGCCCGGATTGCCGGCCGTGTGGATGTGCCCCAGGTACTCCTTGTGCTGGCGGATGCGGCGAATAACATCGCCGTCCATGATCTGCACGTGATAGATATCGAACAGCAGCTTCAATCGCGGCGAGCCCACCTGCTTGATGATGTCGATGCAATAATCCGTATGGTCGCCCTGATAGCCAGGGTGCCCCTTCATCGGATGGGAGCTGTCCCGCGAGTTGAGCATCTCCAGGCAGAGCGTGATTTTTTTCTCCTCCGCATAGCCGACGATCTGCTTGAACCCGGCCACGCAATTCCTCTGGCCCACGTCGTCCGGAATGCTCTCCCGCATGCCGGTGAACGTGATGACGCTGGGGCAGCCGAAATCGGCTGACTGATCGATCCGCTCGCGCAGCTTGGCCAGACACATGTCCCAATGGGCCGGATCGTTCAGACCCTTGACGAACCCGTGACTGCCGGCGATGGCGCACGTCAGTCCGTATTGCTTGAGCGTAGGCCAGTGCATCGGATCGATCAGCTCGATACTGGCGCACCCCAACTGGCGAGCGAGCCGCGCCATGCCTTCCACGTTCCAATGGTCCTTGTAGCACCAATGCACGAGCGACTGCTTG
>JBGTDH010000725.1:0-5934 GCA_041748435.1 Pirellulales bacterium | reverse complement strand
GCCCTCGAGGGCGCGATGCATCAGCACCGTGCCCAGGCCGCGATGCCGGTGCGGGGGGGCGATGCCCAGGTTCTGGATCGAGCCGTAGCCGTTGCGATCGCAGATGCCTTGAACGGTGCCGCAGTACTCCAAACCGTGCGTGCGGCTCTCATAGGCCAGGAGCCAGGTGGCCTGCGGCATAAAGCCCGACTTCTGGCAGATCTCGTTCATCAGCCGCGCGCAGCCGGCCAGATCTCCCAGGCAAGGAAAGACGTTGGAATCGATCTCGAAGCGAAAGCTCTGATACTTGGCCTCCGCATGGGCATCCAGCAGCCCTTTCTCCCACGCCAGGAGGCGATAACCGGTCGGCAACTCGGGGCGGGGAAACTGGCGGGCCGCGAGGTCGATCTCCATGCGGAACCGCTTGAAGTAGGTGACGCTCATCGCCGGATGCACAGCCAGAGAAGACTTGGGCCGATGGCTCAATACTATCTGCCGATTTTAGCGCGGTCAAACGCCGGTGGCATCATGCGGCCGGGAGTTTATGCTCGTGACGAGCGAGTAGACTTCACAAAATCCTCATTAGAACCTAACATCAGAATGTTAGGAATGCCTGCGAACAGTCGTGGCATCCCTCTGTCTTGAGATTCTCTTTCATGGCGAAAGAACAGATTCTGATCGTCGATGACGAGGAAGACCTGCTGGAGTTGATCGGCTACAACCTGTCGAAGGAGGGCTTCCGTGTGATGTCGGCCACCTCCGGCGAGGAGGCCGTGCGGAAAGCCAAGGCAGAATTGCCGGGCCTGATTGTCCTGGACTTGCTGCTTCCCACGGTGGATGGCTTGGAGGTCTGCCGCACGCTGAAGGGAGATCCCAAGACGCAGCACATCCCCATTGTGATGCTCACCGCCAAAGGGGAAGAGATTGATATCGTCACCGGCTTGGAGGTCGGGGCGGACGATTACATCACCAAGCCCTTCAGCCCGCGCGTGCTGCTGGCTCGCATCAAGGCGGTGCTGCGGCGGAAGGCCAAGGAGCCAACCGACGAAGCCGCCACGTTGAAGATCGGAGAGTTGGTGCTCGATCCCGTGCGTCATGAGGTGCTATTGGCCGGCAAGTCCGTGCCGCTGACGTTCACCGAGTTCCGGCTGTTGCAGGTGCTGGCCCAACGGCGTGGGCGGGCCTTTACGCGGGTGCAGATTGTGGATGCGGTGATGGGCGAAGATTATCCGGTGACGGAGCGCAGCGTGGATGTGCATGTCGCCAGCCTTCGTAAGAAGCTGGGGCACATGGGCGTGTACATCGAGACGGTTCGCGGCGTGGGTTACCGGTTCAAGGAGTAACGATGCGCCCGTGGCGATGGAGCGTGTTCACAGCCGCGTGGCTGGCCCTGGTGGCCAGCATTGTGGTGGTGGTGTACTTCACCGGCGCCTCGCTGGAGCGCCATTGCGTGGCGCAGCTTCACGACGAATTGCAAACGCAGACGTTGCTATTCCGCGATCGGCTTGGCCCGCAGCTGGACGCACAGGCCGTCACCGCGCTAGAGCTGCAGTGCGCTGGTTTCCGCGATCTGACAGGCAATCGCGTGGCGATCCTGCTCCCGTCGGGAGAGTTGCTGTGCGATTCTTCGGGGCAATCTGCCGCGTTGAGTGCGGGCATCACGCGCACCAGCGTCGAGATCCGGCGCGGCGAGGATCCCGGCGATATCACTGTCTCTATGCTTGTGCAGCGCGCGGGAAGTGTGGCCGCCACGCTGCAAGCCAGCATGCCGTCGTCCGAGGTCGAATTGCGGCGCGAGGCGATTCGGCACCGCGTGCTGTTGGCGGGATTGGTGCTGTGCGGCCTGACGACGGCCATTGTGCTCACGGTGAATCGGCGCGTGCGTCAACCGTTGGAGCTGATGCGACGCAGCGCCCAGCGACTAGCGAGGGAAGACCTCACGGGCGAGCTGCACCTGCCGCCGACGGGCGAAATGTCCGGCCTGGCCGGCGCGCTCGATCAGATGGCAGATCAGTTGGAAGAGCGGTTCGGCCTGTTCTCCCGGCGTGGCAGCGAGCAGGAGGCCGTGCTGGCCAGCATGGTGGAAGGGGTGCTGGCCGTCGATCCGCAAGAGCACGTGATCAGCATCAACGCTGCCGCCGCGGCGCTGCTGGGCATCAGTCCCGAGCATGCCAAAGGACGCGGACTGCAAGAAGTGATTCGCAATGCCGATCTGCGGCGCTTCGTCACCCGCACGCTGGCCTGCGACGAGCCGATCGAAGACGACGTGGTCCTGCGAGCCGACGAGGAGCGCGTGCTGCAGGCCCGCGGCACGTCGCTGCGGGACAGCCGCGGCCGGCCCATCGGCGCAGTGATTGTTCTGAACGACGTGACACATCTGCGGCGGCTGGAGAACATTCGCCGCGATTTCGTGGCCAACGTGTCCCACGAGCTCAAGACGCCCATCACGTCGATTAAGGGGTTTGTGGAAACCCTCTTGGACGGTGCGCTGCACAACCAGGAAGATGCCGAGCGGTTCCTGCGAATCGTGGCCAAGCAGGCCGATCGGCTGAACTCGATCATCGAGGATCTGCTCTGCCTGGCGAAAATTGAGCAGGCCGACACGGCGGCGAACGTAGTCTTGGAGCAGTGCCGCCTGCAAGACATTCTGCAAGCGGCGATCGACGAGTGCGGGCTCAAGGCCACGGAGCGACGCATTTCCATACGGCTGGCATGCGACCCGGAGATTCTGGCCGAAGTGAATCCCACGCTGCTGGAGCAGGCGGTGATGAACCTGCTGGATAACGCCATGAAGTACAGCGAGCCGGAATCGGAAGTGCAGGTGCAAACGGTGCAACTGCCCGCCGAGATTCAGATTCACGTGCGCGATCAGGGCTGCGGCATCGAGCCGGAGCACCTCGACCGTTTGTTCGAGCGCTTCTACCGCGTGGATAAAGCCCGCAGCCGCAAGCTGGGCGGCACCGGCCTGGGCCTCTCGATTGTGAAGCACATTGTGAACGTGCATGGCGGCCACGTGACCGTAGAAAGCGCCCCCGGCGCGGGCAGCACCTTCACCATTCACCTGCCTATGTGAGCAAGACCTTCACCACACCCTCATTTCTTCCCCGCGGCACGCTGCTGCTGAAAGAACCGCGTCAGGATAGCGCCGCACTCAACGTCCAGCACGCTCGATACGCTTTGCGTGCGATGATTGAGCCGCGGATCGCGCAGCAACTGATAGAGCGTGTCGACTGCCCCCGCCTTGGGATCGGCCGCACCATACACAAGCAGCGGGATGCGGGCCTGCAAAACCGCTCCCGCGCACATGGGGCAAGGCTCCAGCGTCACGTAGAGCGTGCAGCCATCTAATCGCCACGAGCCCAGCGATTCGGCCGCTTGCGTAATGGCAATCATCTCGGCGTGCGCCGTGGGATCGTGCAACTGCTCCCGCTGATTATGGGCGCTGGCCACAATCTGGCCTTCGCAGCAGATCACGGCGCCCACGGGGACCTCGCCCGCTTCGAATGCCGCCTGGGCCTCGGCCAAAGCTTGCCGCATGTAGAATTCGTGCATGACCAATTATACTGCCGCCTGCCGGATCGTCTTCACCTCCGCCTCCGCCTTACGAAAAAGGACTGGCCATGCCTCCGCTCGATCGTCGCACTTTCCTGGGTTCCACCGCCGCCCTGGCCGGCGTCGCGGCACTGCATGCCGCCGAACCAACGGCCGCGGAGTTGTCTCGACTGGGCAAGACACCGCACACGAAGTTCGCCGTGAACATCGAAATGTGGTGGCGTAAGCTGCCGTTCATGGAGCGGTTCGCGCAAGCCGCGGCTTTCGGTTATCCTGCCGTGGAGTTCTGGCCGCATCGAGGCAAAGATCGCGACGTGGAGGAGATCGCCCGGCTCAAGAAACGGCTGGGAATCGAGATTGCGCAGTTCTCCGCCTGGAGCTTCAATCCGGGAATGAACGATCCCAAGAACCATGACGATTTTGTGAAAGCCGTGACCGTGGGCTGCGAAGTGGCCAAGCGGCTGGATTGCAAACTGATGACCGTCGTCGGCGGCAACGATCAGCCTGGCATGACACAGGAGCAGATGCACGCCAACATCATCGAGGCACTGAAGCGGGCCGCCCCCATCGCGGAGAAAAACGGCATCACACTCATCCTGGAGCCGATGAACATTCGCGTCGATCACAAAGGGCATTGCCTCTACGGCAGCGTGCCCACCGTGAAAATCTGCCGCGATGTCGGCTCGCCGAACGTCAAAATCAACTGGGACCTTTATCACATGCAGATCAGCGAAGGCGATCTGTGCGGCCGGCTTAAGGACGGTTTTGATCAGGTGGGCTACCTGCAACTGGCCGATCATCCGGGACGCAACGAGCCGGGAACGGGCGAGATTCATTACAATCGCGTGCTGCGCGAAGCCTATGATCTTGGCTACCGCGGCTATGTGGGCCTGGAGTGCCGACCCAAGACCACCGAGTTGGCCGCCGCGCGGGGAGTTGCCGCGGCCGATGTGTGGTAAGTCAACAGGTGCCCGATGACGCCAAGATTATTGCTCCTGACGCTGTGGTTTGTTGCGGCCCTCTCCGCCACGGCCCGCGCGCAATCTTCCGTGACCATCGATCGACAGGCAGATCGCCTGGTGATCAAGATTGAAGGCCGTCGCGTGGGCGAATATGTCTGGAAGGACCCGGCCGTGCTGCGCCCCTACTTCGCGCATCTGCACACTCCTGGCGGCGTGCAAGTCACGCGCAACCATCCGCCGCGGGAAGGCCAAGACGCCACCGATCATGCCGCGATGCACCCCGGCCTGTGGCTGGCCTTCGGCGATCTTTCCGGCGCCGATTTCTGGCGAAACAAAGGCGCCGTGCAGCACATCGAGTTCATTCAAGAACCGCAAACCACGTCCACCGGGGGCGCGTTCTCCGTTCGCAATCGGTACATAATCGGCGGCCCGACGCTGTGCGAGGAAGAGTGCGCCATTCAGATCATCCCGCGCGGCGAGAGTTTCCTCCTCGATTGGGTCTCCCAATTCCGTGGGTCCAAGGAATTCACGTTCGGCGATCAGGAGGAGATGGGTCTGGGCCTACGCGTGGCATCGAACCTGACAGTGAAGAACGGCGGCCAGATTCTCAACAGCGATGGTCTGACGAACGAGAAGCAAGTGTGGGGCAAGCAGGCCGATTGGTGCGACTACCGCGGCGTGGTGGACGGCCAATCGGTGGGCGTGGCGATCTTCGCCCATCCGCAGAGCTTCCGCCGCAGTTGGTTCCATGCGCGCGATTACGGCGTGCTGGTCGCCAACCCCTTCGGCCAGAAGGCGTTCACCAAAGGCGCCCCCAGCAGCATCCGCGTCAAGCCCGGCGAAACATTCCGCCTACACTTCGGCGTCCTCGTCCATTCCGGGAACGTCGACCTGCCGTCTGCCGTCAAGCAGTGGCGATCGAACTAAGCCTCGGGCCGCTCTTAACGTGCGAAACAGCTTCCGCGCTTGATAAAGACCATGCCGCCAGAACCAAAGAAACCATTGCCGAAGTGCAAAGCACTCTTGCTATGCGAGCGGTGTATAATGGACGTACGCACGCATCGGGTCAGTTTGATCAATATGTTCGGCACGTTTCGGTTGCGGGAGTTTCCTGGTTGGTGCCCCGAGTTTATCGTGTTCCTTCAACTCGTGGACGGTATCGGGACGTACAAGCTTGAAATTGAAGTGGTCGATCTGGAAGAGGACCGAGTCGTCGGCAGAACCGATGGAGCTATGCTCGATTTTCAGAGTCGTCCGCTAAAGCGAAGCCTTGGCATTCCTATCCGATCGCCTCACCCAGGAACGTATGACTTCATCCTCTTAGGCAACGGCGAGGAGATTGAGCGACAGGTCTTGTTGGCCGAAGTGGCCGGAGAGAAGCGATAATGGAACGAGAAATCTACTTTCAAATGCTCGAACCCGTGACGTTCCGCGTCCTCGA
>JBGTDH010000724.1:0-8208 GCA_041748435.1 Pirellulales bacterium | reverse complement strand
GAGCACCTCCTTGCCCAGCAGTCCGCTCTGGTCCAGCGCGGCGATTAGTTTTTCCGTGGAGATAGCGGGCATGGCGTTGTGGCTTGAGACCAAATCGGCAGAGGATCGAACGGATGCGCTTGAGGCGGAAGAGCTAGTCTTGAAAGGAATGCTCGGGGCGAATGGAAAGATACCAGGCTTTCCATTGCTCGATGGCGTTGCGGCGCTCTCGATCAAAGGCATCGAGATCGTAAGTTCCCTCGGGAATCTCCGGACCCAGGGATTCGAACTTCCGGCTAATGAACCGCAGGGCATCGCGGGCTTCCATCACGACCAGCAAGTCTGGATCGTTCAAGGCGAAGATTAGCAGCGGCACGTGATTCAGATCCCGCGTTTTGGCAATCATCCGCAAGGCCGCGGCACGAGCCTGAGGCGAAGTGCCCCCCGCCATCTTGCGCAGCCGCACCAGTTGCTGCGGGAGTTGGGCATCGTCGGCTTCGAGGCGAGTTTCCGCCAGACCTTCCACCGCGGCCAGAAACTCGGGACTGTTGGGATCTTCCATCACGGAAAGCAACTGATCGGCCGGTCCGGACAAAGGCTTGCGCACGACGCTGCCCTGGCGCAACTGCACGTTCCTGGCATCGGTGGGCAATCCGCGCCCTCCCACCAGTGTGCCCGCGCCCAGCGCGGCCTGAATGCTCTTCTTGGTGCCGCGGACCAGAAACAGCACCGCGAACGCCGTGTCGACGACATCACCCGCCTGCGAGGACCACTTTCCGTCTTCCTGCTGCGTCTTGAGCAGCTCCGTTGCGATTGTTGTGTACCACTCGGGCTCGGGCGAGGTCGTGCCCTCCACTGCCTCGCGGAAGCTTTGATAACGCTCGTAGGCGTAATAGTAGTAGTGTGACCACTCGGCGGGCTTGGTGGTGAAGTTCTTGGAAAACCAGCCATTGCCCAATTGCATGGCGGACTTGGCCCGCTGCGAATCGACCGCACTGGTGCGCTGCTTCTCTCGCCCGCCCGGTTTCTTGACGGCCTTCAACGCGGAGGGAAGCTCTTTCTCAGCCGACGCCGCGCGTTGGGAACCCATGCCAAAGTGGTCGGCGCAAATGTAAACGCTGCCCAAGCCCGCGGCCGAAAGGCTTTGGCGAACCTCATTTTGCGGCACGAGTGTGAAGTTCCCGGGATCGTTGCCTTGATACCCAAAGCCTCCGCTGGGATCCTGCGTGCGCAGCAGCCAATTGCAGACACGCTCCCACGACTGCAAGGGAGGAGTGGCGCCAATGCGATAACATTCCCATAGACCCAGCACCCCGTACTGCGTCATCGACGTATCGCCCGATTCCGAGCCAGGATAGCCCCAGCCGCCGTTGGGCTTCTGAAGCTTCGTCAGCCGCGTTAGCATTTCGTCGATATCCCGCCGATAGGCCGGGTTATCGGTCGATGCCAGGAAAATCAGCGCCAAGCCAAGGTTGTAAACCTGCTCCCCGCCCTCGAAGTGACCCTCCTTCTTTTCAAGCTCCTCGTGGATAGCCTGGGCCGCCTTCTGAATCACGGGGTGGTTCTTCTCCGCCTCCGCTTTGACATACGCCAAGCCGGCCAGCGCAATGCCTCCCGCGCGATCTTCTTGGGAAAGATTCGCTTGTATATAGCTCAACCCCTTGGCTACGGCGGCTTTGACCTCGGGACTCTCGGGAGTGAGCGCAAGGCACGAGTGGCCCAAAAACCAGCAGAGCGCGAGCGCCCCGCAGGGAGATTGCCACCCCACCGCGCGACCTGGCGACGAACAACCCATGCGTAAAGCGAACCTGTAAGAAGCGAGCAGCCGTTGCAGCGCTCGAGCTACACGGCACTCCACTCGATCGTAATGGCGTTCGTAATGCCCTGTCAAGCTGGCGATCAATCGCGTGCATTCGCGAGGTGCACGTCTATAATGGTTTCCTCGCTGGCCCTGAACTTTCTTTCGTCAGGATTCTCATGAGTTCCGCGGTGCCCTCGTATCGCTTCTTCTCTGATCTGGCGCGCATTCTCAATGCCGGCCAGAGCCGTAGCTTGCTGTTGTATGGAAATGTCAACGATCTGTTCTTCTCCCCCGCCGCCAATGGCCCCGGGCAGTATGTGCCGCTGATTCCCTTCCTATGCGAGAGATGCGCCGTGGCCGGGAAGATCCTCCTCGTGTATGAGCTGAATGGCCCCATTCGCGCCTGCGGTTCCGGAGATCGGGAAAAGCTCAAGACGGCCTGGGTGGCGTGGAAGTCCGGCGCCGATGCGGAGCAGGTGATCCTGCAGAGCCTGGCCGATCGCAGCAAACTGCGCGCCCGCGAGGGGCTGGAGGCGGAGTTTGATGCCCTGCTGATGGACGCCCTGGGCAAGCCCACGCTGGCCCTCGAGTTTCTGCGGCAACTCACGATCTGTTCGCGGACCGCGGGTCCCAATGGACGGCACTATCTGCCAGAGGACTTGCTCATTCTGGTTGAGGGGGCCGATCTCTTGCTTCCGGCAGGCAGCGGCGATATCGCGCAACTGGCGGCCGTCGATCGCCGCCGCATTGCCGTGGCGCAAGACTGGTTCTCCGATCCCGGCTTCATGAACGCCGACGATTGCCTCGTGCTGCTGGCCGAGAGCCAGAGCCTGGTGCATCCGCGCGTGGCCCGCCTGCCGCAGGTGCTGGCCGTGGAGATTCCCGCCCCCGATCAGGCCGCGCGGGAGCACTACATTCGCTGGTTCACCACGAGCGGACAGGCCACGCCTTCCAAGAAAATGGCCGAGCCCAAACTCTGGAGCGGCCCCGCGGAGTTGGCCCGCTTCACGGCCGGCCTCTCCATCCATGCGCTGCGGCAGTTGCTCATCGGCGCCAGCCATTCAGGAGAAACGCTCACGCCGGTCGATGTCATCGGCAAAGTCGAAGAGTTCATCACCACGCAACTGGGCGACGACGTGGTCGAGTTCAAGAAGCCGTCGCACTCTTTGGACGATGTGATCGGCTTCTCCAAACTCAAGCAGTTTCTCAAGGACGAGTTCATTCCGCGTATCAGCTCCAGCGGACCGGACGCGCTCACCGGTGCCGCGGTGGCCGGACCCATCGGCGGCGGCAAGACCTTCATCTTCGAAGCCACGGCCACCGCACTCGACATGCCGGTGCTGGTGCTCAAGAACATTCGCAGCCAATGGTTTGGCCAAACCGATGTCATCTTCGAACGCCTCCGGCGCGTGCTGCTGGCGCTGGAGAAAGTGCTGATCTTTGTCGACGAGGCCGACACGCAATTCGGCGGCGTTGGTCAAGACACGCACGAGACGGAACGCCGCCTGACGGGTAAGATCCAGCAGATGATGTCGGACCCCAAGCTCCGCGGCCGCGTGGTGTGGCTGCTAATGACGGCCCGCATCCATCTGCTCTCACCCGACATTCGCCGCCCCGGCCGCGTGGGCGATCTGATCATTCCCGTGCTCGATCCCGAAGGAGACGATCGCCTGGAGTTCGTTCGCTGGGTGCTCAAAGCCGCTTTGGGTAGCACGCTGCCCAGCGAGCCCGACGTCAAGCGGATGGACGACCTCACGCGCGGCTACTCGGCCGCGGCCTTTGCCTCGCTGCGATCCCACCTGAAAGCCAAGGCCGTCGGCGGCGTCCTCTCGCTGGATCAAGTGGAGGCCATCGTCCGCGATCACATCCCCCCCGCCATCGAGCAGACACGGCGTTACCAGACCCTGCAAGCGCTCGTGAATTGCACCCGCCGCTCCTTGCTCCCCGATCCCAGCGTATCCGACTCCGCCCGCGAAGCCTGGCAAACCGAACTGCGGCAACTCGAACTCCAGGGCGTGCGGTAGCACGGTAGTACCACTACTCCCCTATTGACTCGGTTGTCACCCCCGAAGTTCATATCATTCGGTCCTCCGACACCCCACCGAACGCTCACCGAACGAATAGAGGAAGCAGGATGCGAAAGCATGGGAGGCGGGGTAGTTTTCGAGAAACTAATCAGACTGGTTCGGCCGCCCCAGAAATGTTCCTGAACCTCTCCGCCAGACTTCTTGGCACTTTCCAAGGTGCGGGCGGGCGCACAAACAGGAGGATTCATCATGCGCTCTTTCCTCGCGTTCCGTAGATGGATCCGAGCCATCGTCCGCGATCACATCCCGCCCGCCATCAAATAGCTTGTCGCTGCGGCGTATTCTTTTCGGTTTGGGTTTGACCCGGCAGCCGTTGGGACATCGCAACGTGGAGGCCCTGCTGCAACTGGTGCGGGATCTGAATGGCGTGACCCGTTTTCATGCCCGGCGAATGCGTGTCCCCGGCGACGTCACGGGCGCCGACAACGTGCTTTGCTGGCAGACGGGCTTCCCTTTCAGCGTGAACCTCTGCCGCGGCTATCCCCGCTACAACCCCGGCGAGTACTCGGCCAACGACATGCTGGAGCGGGAGGAGGTCGACGCCTGCTTGCTCGTCGGCAGCGAGGGGGTGGCCGATCTCTCGCCCGCGGCGGTCGCCCACTTGCAGCGGATTCCCACCATCACGTTGGACTACCCCGTCGTCGAGTCGTTCCTCACCCCCACCATCCGTTTCACGACCGCGATCTACGGGATTCATCTCCCCGGCACGGCCTATCGCATGGACGAAGTCCCGATTCCCCTGCGAGCCTTCCTCCCCGCCCACTACCCCAGCGACGCCGACGTGCTGAACGGCATCTTGGGCCGGCTCGGCAAGTCCCAGCCGGTAAGTTGGGAAAAACGAAAGCCAAGATTTCTTGCACTTCAACACCTCGGGATATAACCTTGCAGCCGTTGAACCATTAGCGAGCATTGAAATCATGTCGAACGAGGTTCGCTGGATTCGTTGTTCAGGGTGTGAGGGCGAGATTGGCGTGCCGCCAGATTGGGTGGCGTCAACCGCAGTATGCCCGAAGTGCGGCACCGAATCGATTGCGAAGCCACTTCTGCAATGGCGACCAGTTGGTCCAGAACTATGTTTAGGCAGCGAACCCGCAGCGGAACCTGTTGGTGGACTTGGCCCGGGAGGCGATCCTGGGCGGATGAAAACGATCCGGGACTCGACGAGTAGGTTCCGTAGCGGGACGGTGTACGACAGTCGCTGGATGGATAGTGCTTCCGGATGGGCAGGAATTGTTGCGATCGTCATCGCGTTTGCAAGTTTCATGGCTGGCGGGGGTGGCACTGCTGCTGGTGGGCTGATCGCTGCCGCGTTGAATCCGCTAGTCTGGATATCCTTCGGTATGGCTGTCTATTGGTATCGCCTCGCGCCGAAGCTTGGCATCCGATGCCCGCACTGCAAGGCTCGAAACGATCTCCCAGATGATCCGTGTACAGTAATGCGCTGCGAGCAGTGCAAGGGCATATTCCGCGATCCGCGAACAACCTAACGCTTCACCTGATCCAGCAACGGTGGTGCTATCCGTCGCCCCGGTCCCGCTACAGGAGAGCAGGAAGCTTGACTTCTGTTCGCGATCTCGACGGGTGGGCCGCTGGAAGAATTCGAAGATCTATGCCCGTTGACGACGGACCAGAACGCGCGGGTGAGGCAATCCAGGCGGCCCATATTCTCTCCGGATACTCGGTGCTGGCGAGAGCGGAATCGCTCCATCAGTACTTCCCCTCCCCTTCGACAAGCATCGAGCCGTGGCCAGGTGAAGGAGCGGATGAAGTTCATCACGCAGCCCTTGCGTTGGATTCTGAATTGCAGGTTGCGATGAAGCAGCTGGACGAATCCTGTGACTCCGTGGAAAGCGAAGGTCATCACCCCGAGGTTGGCAAGCTACATGGGGAGTATCAACTACTGAATCAGTTGCTGACTTCTCTTTTGATTGCGGCCCAAAATGGGCGGCTCAGCCGTTGGCGTGGAGAGGATTTTGGCAGCAGCGACCATTCCAACGGCGGAGCGCTGGCGATATTGGTCTTTAACTTAGCAGTCTATCTGAAAAATGCCGCAACTAACGAAGGCGTTGTGGACGAAGTGTCCCGCCTCGCTCGGGAACAGCTCAGCTGCCTCAAGCCGAATACCTCTGCGGAGTCGTTCAAGAGAGTACCCACGCCGAAGAAACCCAAGCGTAGTACAGCGAGGGGTGAAGGCAGGGACAAATGCATCGCAGTCTTGACGAAGCACCACGAGTACGCCGACGGTGGCTGCCTGAACATGGAACCCATCGGTAACAACGAACTCGCGCGGCTGGCGGAAGTTTCTCCATCGACCGCGACTGCGTTCTTTAATAACGAATTCAACGGGCGAAATCGACGGGGCTACGCAAAGTATCGGGTGATTTGTCGGGACGCGGGGCGACTAACCGATTCCCTTAAGGCGCTCCGTGGTGAGTTCTCTCCGCACGAACTCTACGGGCGACGTCCGCCCGGCGAAGATGACCGCGAACATGACGAATAGCCGACGACGTCTTCGATCATTCGGCATCGCGTGCCGAACACCTGCCCGGTTTTCTTACCTGTCCGAAGTGCGGTTTTGCCCGCATTGTCGTGCAACGATCACACTGTTCGGCATCGGTATGGCGAACGCTGGCCCACCGGGTATAGGCCGCGACGTGCGGCCTTCCACTCATCAGCCTGGGAGCCCACCATGCGCGCCAAGAAGTCTTGCGGTAATGTGTATCATGTGTATAATCGATCTATGTCCAGCCGGGATGTGATCAAGCGAATGCAAGCGGAAGGGTGGAGGCTGGTTCGCACGAAGGGAAGCCATCGGCAGTATAAGCATCCGGAGAGGGCCGGGTTGGTGACGGTCCCGCATCCGAAGAAAGACTTGCCGGCGGGCACGGTGCGGGCAATCTACAAGCAGGCGGGCTGGAGCGATTGAGCCATGAACTATCCGGTGGTGCTGCACAAGGAACCGAAATCCGACTACGGCGTGATCGTGCCGGATTTGCCGGGCTGCTTCTCGGCCGGCTCAACCATTGATGAAGCGCTGGCCATGGCGAAGGAAGCTATCGAGCTGCACCTGGAAGGACTGGTGGCGGAAGGGCAGGCAATTCCACCGGCGGGGGCAATCGATCGGCACCAGCGCCATCCGGACTACCGCGGTGGCATGTGGGCCGTCGTAAGCATCGATCCCACGGGACTGCGGCTCAAAGCCAAACGCATCAACATTACCGTGCCGGAGCGAGTGCTGGATGCCGTGGACCGCTTTGCCCAGCGGCAAGGGCGCACCCGTAGCGGCTTGCTGGTCGAGGCTGTGACGCAATACATCGCGGGTCGAACATCTTCGAATACCAGCGGCAAGCCGCCGGCGGGGAAAAGCTCTGCTCGCAAACGATAAGCGCCGCATTCTCTAGCTGAACGAAGCAACGGGCAGCGGCTCGTTGGCAATCGTGGCACCAAACTTACCCCCCATTAGCAGTTCATCCAGCATCACTAGGCAACTCGCGACATGCACCCTCAGAACACTCGCATTGCCGCCGGTGCTGGCTTTCTGTAATCTCCTGCACCATGAGCACAAATCCGTCCCGTTTTCTTGTCGTGCGCTTAAGCGCCGTGGGCGATACCATCTTCAGCCTGCCGGTGGCGTGTGCACTCAAGCGGCGTTATCCGCAAGCATTTGTGGCCTGGGTCGTAGAATCGCTGTCGTCCACCATTGTGCGGGGGCACGATTGCCTGGACGAGGTGATTGTCGTCCCCCGGGGCTGGTGGCGATCGCCCGCCGCGGTGTTGGACCTGCGCCGCAAGCTGCGTTCTCTGGAGATCGATACGTCGATCGATATCCAGAGCCTCTCCAAGAGCGCGCTGGTGGCCAAACTTAGCGGGGCGCGGCGTCGGATTGGCTTTGCTCGGCCTTGGGGGCGCGAGCTCAGCCTGCTGTGGAATAACGAGCGCGTGCAGCCGCACGCCGATCATGTGGTGGAGGGATTCCTGGAGCTGCTTCAGCCGCTGGGAATCGAATCGCCCGCCGTCGAATTCCGCATTCCCGACGATGCAAAAGCCGGCGCGACGATGGACGCCTTCCTCAACCGCGAGCTGCCGGGGCAACAGATGGCCGTCATCAATCCGGCCGCCAGTTGGCACTCCAAGATGTGGCCGCTGGCACGCCATGCCACCGTGGCCCAGCACCTGGCCTCCCGACAGGGTCTGCGATCGATCGTCCTCTGGCACGGCGCTACGGAACGCAAGTGGGCCGAAGAGATTGTCGCCGGCTCGATGGGCGGCGCAATCCTGGCACCCCCGACGAAACTCAGCGAAGTAGCCGCCCTGGCCCGGCGTGCCAAGTTGTTCGTCAGC
>JBGTDH010000723.1:0-3991 GCA_041748435.1 Pirellulales bacterium | reverse complement strand
AGGTGGCGAGGCGGCTTCGATCACGCGCACCGCCACATCCGGCACGGTGATGCCTTTGAGTCCGCGAACCCAGGCCGCCTCGACCGTGACCGGCGTGAGCGCGGGCCGCTGCGGCACAATGGTGTGCCCTAAGGCGGCCACCAGGCGATAACCATCGCCCGTGGTTCCCGCGCCGGGATACGATCTTCCCCCTGTGGTCAGAATCACGCGCTGCGCGAGCAGTGTTTGTTTCGGCGTGCTCAGGCTGAATCCGTTCGGCGTGCGATGCAGATCGATCAGCGGTTCCTGGAGGGCAAGTTGGCAGCCGCTACGACGCAAGCGGCGAAGCAGGGCCTCGAGCACATCGCTGGCCTTGTTGCTCACGGGAAAGATCTTTCCATTCTCTTCCACCTTAGTGGCCACTCCCTCGGCTTCGATCAAATCGATCAGCTCCTGCGGCCCCAGCGCCGCCAGCGCGGAATGCAGAAATGGGCCCTGCTCTCCGAACGCTTCCACAATGCCGCGGCGATCGGTGGCATGCGTGATGTTGCAGCGCGTGCCCCCTGACATCAGGATCTTCACGCCCGGCCGCGCGTTCTTCTCCAGCAGCAGCGTCCGCCGTCCCAATTCCGCTGCGCGCACCCCCGCCAGCACCCCCGCCGCCCCCGCGCCAACCACAATCACATCCCACATCAGACCACCACGCTATACTGTGGCTAAATCGCTGTTCTCTTTATTCAGACTGCCCGTGTCAGGATGACAATATGGTTAAACCAATGGAAGTGAACAGTTCGCGAATGGCCATCCACGAGCTCACGGAAGACGTCTCGCAATCGCCCTACTACAGCCGCGATATGGCGCCCACCACGCAGGCCGAGCGGCGGTGGGGGCTGAAGGATATTGCCGTCTTGTGGATTTCCATGTCCGCCTGTGTGCCGACTTACATGCTAGCCTCGTCCCTCATTCAGGGCGGCATGAACTGGTGGCAGGCCGTGGCCACCATCTTCCTGGGCAATCTGATCGTGCTCGTGCCGATGGTGGCCAATGCCCATGCGGGCACCAAGTACGGCATTCCGTTTCCCGTCTATTGCCGCGCCTCGTTCGGCATTCTGGGGGCCAACGTGCCGGCGCTGCTGCGGGCGCTCGTGGCCTGCGGCTGGTTCGGCATTCAGACTTGGATCGGCGGCGAGGCGCTCTCCAAGATGCTGGCGGTGTTCTTCCCCGCCACCGAGCAGCTTGCACCATTGCCGGTGCTGGGCATCAACATCGTGCAGTTGCTGTGCTTCCTGGCATTCTGGTCGATCAACATGCTCGTGGTTTACAAAGGCATCGAGTCAATCCGCCTGCTGCTGAACATCAAGGCCCCGCTGTTGATCCTGTTGGGACTGGCGCTCTTGGCCTGGGCCTACGCGCGGGCCGGCGGCTTCGGACCGATGCTCACGCAGAGCTCGCAGTTCGACGTTGGCGGCAGCAAAGCGGGCCAGTTCTGGGCCTTCTTCTTACCCGCGCTTACGGCCAACGTGGGCTTCTGGGCCACGCTGTCTCTGAACATCCCCGACTTCAGCCGCTACGCCTATTCGCAACGAGATCAGGCACTGGGTCAGGCCTTAGGTTTGCCGACCACGATGGGCCTGTTCTCGTTCATCGGGGTCGCCGTCACGTCGGCCGCGTTGGTCATCTACGTCGATCTTCCCGCGGAGCAAAAGAAGCAGTTGTGGGACCCTGTGTTTTTGATCTCGCTGTTCTCGAATCCCGTAGTACGGATTGTTGCCTTGGCGTCCTTGTGTCTGGCGACCTTGGCCACGAACATCGCCGCGAACGTCGTTAGTCCTGCCAACGATTTCGCGCACCTCTGGCCGCGTCGCATCGACTTCCGCATCGGCGGGTTGATCACCGGCATCATCGGCATCCTGATCCGGCCGTGGTACCTGATCGCCGATCCCAGCGGCTACATCTTCCAGTGGCTCGTGGCTTATTCATCGCTGTTGGGGGCCGTGGGAGGCATTCTCATCGCCGACTATTTCCTCATCCGCCGCACCCGGCTGGACCTGGCCGGCCTGTATCGCCGCGAAGGGCCGTACTGGTATGCCGGCGGTTTCAACCTCATCGCCCTGTTCTCGCTAGCTCTCGGCATTGCTCCTTGCATCCCCGGCTTTCTGCACACCGTGCGCGGCCTGGAAGTTGCGCCAATCTGGATTGACCTCTATCACTACGCCTGGTTCCTGAGCTTCGGCATCTCCTTCGCGACATACGCGGGAATGATGCGTCTGATCGGCCGTGACATCGAGCGCAGCAATTCTTGATGCTTGCGTATCGCACGAAGCCGCGCTATATTTCAGCGTCCAACAAGGAAGGGAGTCGGCGATGGGCGAATCGGGCGCGGGCGGCAATCGGATTGTGCAGGGAGATTGCATCGAGCGCATGAATGCGCTGCCGGAGGGGAGCGTCGATCTGGCGTTCGCCGATCCTCCCTTTAACATCGGCTACGATTACGACGTCTACGACGACAAGCAGGAAGCGCAAGCCTATCTGGCCTGGTCACGCCGCTGGATCGAGGCCGTGCATCGCGTGCTCTCCACCACGGGCACGTTCTGGCTGACCATCGGCGATGAGTACGCGGCCGAACTGAAGGTGCTTAGCCAGCAGGTCGGTTTCACGTGCCGCAGTTGGGTGGTCTGGTATTACACCTTCGGCGTGAACTGTAAGCACAAGTTCTGCCGCTCGCATGCCCACCTGTTCTACTTCGTCAAAGACGCGGCGCAGTTCACGTTCCGCGGCGAAGCGTTGGAGAACCGCATTCCTTCCGCGCGGCAGTTGGTGTACGCCGATGCCCGCGCTAATCCGTCCGGTCGCTTGCCCGACGACACCTGGGTGCTGCGACCGCAGGACCTGGCCGATTGCTTCACCACAGCCGAAGACACGTGGTACTTCCCGCGCGTGGCCGGGACCTTTAAGGAGCGGGCCGGTTTTCACGGCTGCCAGATGCCGGAGCAGTTGCTGGGGCGCATCATCCGGCTGTGTTCGGAAGCGGGGCAACTGGTGCTGGATCCCTTCAGCGGCAGCGCCACAACCGTGGCCGTGGCCAAGAAGCTTGGCCGCCGTTATCTGGCATTCGACCTTTCGCAAGACTACGTCGCGCGCGGCAAGGCGAGGTTGGATGCGATTCGCCTGGGCGATCCCATGGAAGGCGCCGCCGAACCAACCCTGAGTGCGCCCATCACGCCGCGCGGCAGCGATCGTCAATCGCGCCGCGAGGCGGCGAGCGAAGCGACCAGCACGATTGCGGCAAAGGCGCCCCATGCCAACGACCAGCTTCTGCACGACGGGTTGCTGGAGGCGTTTGGCCGGACCTACGAGGGCTGGTCCTTGGATCGATTAGTTGCCGATCCGGATCTGAACCATCGTTTTGGCGAGGAGTGCCGTGCGTTGGGCCTGCCGGGCGAGCCGCAGGTCTGGAATCGAAGCCTGTTCTCGCTCCGCAAGGCGGGCCGGCTTACCGAGTTTCCCGCCCGCCGCCGCACCGAGTTTCGCTGGCACGAGCGCGAGCCGTATACGTTCGCCAGCGAGATTGCCTGGCGGACGATGATCGATCAGGGGTGCGACAGTCTGGACACGATCTTGTGCGACCCGTTCCTGGCGGCCGAGTTCGACCAGATCGCTGCCCGTTGGGCCCCCGGCCACACTCCACTGGAATATCGCTGGGCCGCCATCACGCTGCGCAAGTGCGCCAAGTTTGTGCGAGCGCGGGCCCAATTGCTCACCACTACGCGGTTCAACAAACAGATCGATCTGGATGGCCGCAGCATGCAGCAGCTTCCCGATTCGCCCGCCGTGTACGTGGTCACGGGAACGAAGAAGAAGTCGGCCATTTTTGCCGGCGAGACGAATAACTTGCGCGTGCGAATTCAGAGCCAGTTCGGCGAAGCGACGCAACCTTATTGGAAGGATCTGTCGAGCTCGCTCTCGGTTCGATACTTCCAGACTTCGTGCGTGAACTCGGACCGCGTGGCCT
>JBGTDH010000722.1:0-5499 GCA_041748435.1 Pirellulales bacterium | reverse complement strand
CGATGGGTCGCGGTACTTGCCCCACCACTTTTTCATTTTGCGCTTCGTCTTGCGGCCGGTTGCTACTTTCCTTTCTTGCGTCGGGCAATCGCCTTGCGCAGGGCCGCATCGAGCTTGTCAACCAGCTTGACCGAGGCGGTGTATTTGCCGCTTTCGATTCGCGAAATCGTTTCTTGCCGCGCGCCTACCAACTCGGCCAGTTTCTGTTGTGTCAGTCCGGCGGCGCGCCGGTCGCGGATGATGTCCCGAGCCAGCGAAATGCGCGTGTACTCCACGGCAGGGAACCGGCCTTCCTTGTCGGGCATGGGTAGCGGCGGCAAGTCTTCATCATTCGAATTGGCGGGCATAGAAGGGCTTGACCTTCCGCGATGAACGGAAATCGATACGGCAACGCGCCGGGCACCACGAACAGCATACCGTGAAATATACACGGTCCAACGGCGGACTATGTAAGACGTGAGCCATCGCGTCGTTGCCGGCTACACTAAGGGAATGGACGAGATGCCCCCAGAGCCGTTGCGGGTCGAGCCGTTGGAGGAAAGGACGCGACCCAGGCGGCGCTGGATGATCAGTCTCTTGTCGGGCGTCGGCGTGTGCTTGTTCGCCTGCTTTGTCTTCGCCGTTTGTACTCTGGTCGTGCCGTTGGTTTGTGACTTGCCCTCGATCTACTGGTTGTTCGTCGTGGGACTCGGGGCGATCCTGGGAATCGCGGTGGGAGGAATGGTAGGCGCGTCCGCCAACATCTATCTCTTGACGGAACGTGTCCGAATAGCGAAGTGGTTCGACCGACCGCAGTTCGGCTTGCGGACGCTGCTCCTGGCAATCCTACTCTCGGCGATTCTCGTTTGGATCGGATGGGAGTATTGGATCACTTGGGGTTCGCGAGTTGCCCTGTTCTGGCTCGCAATCGTGACCGGCAGCGCGGCGGCGTCCTATCCCCTGGCCCTTGTCGTGTTCAAGTTCGATCCCCCAAGAGAACACTAAAATGATCTGCTTGGGACGCAGGTCTCCCATCAGTTCGTTCTCGCGGGATTGTCAGGAGCGCGTTTTTTCAAGCGGCTTCTGCGGTCCGCCGGTTGCGCGAAAGGAGTACAAGTCTGCGTTTCTTAGAAAGAACTCGAGTCGCAGTTCCTGTCCCTTTCGCTCCGCGAGCGACTTGCCGGACCATGTGACTTTGTACGAAAGGGAGTCGCCCGTGAAGCTTTGGCAATCGGTGTGGTCGAGGCCGGTGATTGGCACGCGCGTCGGCTCGCTGATGCGGACCTTGAATTCGCCCTGCTTCGCATCGACATTCACCACCAAATCGCCGCCCGGCCAGACGATTCGCCGCGTCACCACCACCGCGCCACCGCTGGGTGCGCGCAGGGACACGAATCCTTCCTTGCGCAGCTTGAGCAGGCCGACGGCCGAGTTGCGCGGCGAATCGTTGTGGTCGCGATCGTCGCCGCGATAGTACATCCACCACTCGTCGCCCACCTCGACCCAGCCGGGGTAGAGAAAGACCAGCCCCTGGTCCCATTCGCCCTCCGGGCCCACCGTCAGCATCTTCGGCCGATCGGGCAGGCGCTCGAAGTGGATGCCGTCTCGGCTCGTGGCCAGATGTGTGTCCATCTCCGTCAGATCGTACTTCAGCCGACCGACGTAGCCCCAGTAAATGCCCGCGTGCCGGACGGTCGGCATGAGGTAGAGCCGGTTGTATCCCTCGGCGTAGTCGAGGGTGTCGGGCAGCAGGATGTTCTGGATCTTCCCCGCGGCCGTCCAGTCGGTCCATAGTTCCTTGCTGGCGATGCGGGCGATGCGGCGGGACTCACCGCCGTTGACCGGGTCATCGCGCCAAATCTCGTCCTGCCCTAATCCGGCGAGATAGCGGTCTTTGGCCCGCATGTACATCACATATTCCTGCCGCTCGTCGTCCCACAGAATGTTGTTATAGGTGTCACTGTGGATGTGGCAGAACAGCACTGCGTTGGGCCAGTCCCAATGCGCGCCGTCCTGCGAGCCGACGAGATACATGCCCGGCTTGGGCTCGTTACTGCGGCACTGGAAGATATATTTGTAGCCGCGGCGGTCCTTCTCCGGCACGTCACGGATCAGGTGCGGCGTGCGCGCCTCCCAGGCCGTCAGCAGGTTGTTGTCCGTCGAGCCGTTGAACTTCGCGATGCCCAGGTTCGGGAATCGCCAAGTCAGGCCGTCGTCCGATTCGGCGTAGGCGATGCGGTGTCGAAACTGCACCGCCTTCTTGCCCTTGCCCGGCCCGAGCCGCAGACAGTCGTACCACATCCTAAGCTTTCCGTCTTCGTGAAAGACGGTGTGCGAGCCGATCTGGCCGGGGCACGATTCGCCCTCGATGCGCTCGATCTTGAACGTGCCGGGCGTGAGCACCAACCTGTACTCCGTGTTGGCCACCGGATTGTGCTCGTACTTCACCGGCGGGTGGAAAACTCGCCCGACGCGCTGGTCGCCCTTGCCTTTTTTGAGCTGCCAGAAGTTGTCGATAATGTAATCATCGACGAAGAACTGCGGCGTCATGCCGATCTGGATCGGCTCGTCAGGCACGGGGCCGGCCGCGGAAGCGATCCGCCCCGGCAGAGCGTCGATGATGCCCGTGGCCATCGCGACACCCGTCGCGCCCAGCATTTGCCGTCGTGAGCAAGGTGTCATCTCAAGGGTTCTCCGAAGCTTCTCTACCGCTGCGTGCGGTCGGACTTCTGGGCGGCCTCGGCTTCGGGGGCGGCGGGCGTTTCCCCGGGCGGTGTCTCGGTTTCCCGCGGGCCGAACATGCGCAGCCGGTACAGCTCCAGTCCGTGAATGGCGTGATACAACCCGCCGCACTCGACGGGCAGCTCCCTCGTCTCGTCCAGCAGTTGGACCAGTGCCTCGGCGGCCTGGCGGATCCACGGCTCCTTGAGTTGTGCCTCGCTCGTGGCGATGGCCAGGAACTCCAGTTGATGGCCGGTGACGTTCAACCGCAAGGCCGCATCGGGCGAGGTGCTGGGCCGAATCCAGTAGTTCGTGGAGAACGTGCCGTCGGGCTGCTGATGCTCGCGCGACTTGCGAATGCACTCCTGCACTTTGTCGTCCGCCTTCTTCCAACCGCCGGCGAGCTCTCCGCCGTCCTCCAGCCGTCGGTTCAGGGCCATGGCAATGCCGCTCATCCGATGGCTGCCGCCGCAGGCTGCCGCGGTCAGATCGGCCTCGGCTTCCATCTCGATCAGCCGCTCCACGCTCCATGTCTGGCCGTCTTTGGCCCCCCACGTCGTCGCGGCCGGAACGTAGACCGAAAGAGCCATCAGCGTCCAGCTTGCTTCCATCCCCTCGTACACGTCCCACTGCGCCTGCGTCAGCAGCTCGCCGAACTTGTGGGCTTTGCCAGCCACAACGATCGGCTCGTCCGGACCCAAGCCGGTTTGCGCGATATATCCGATCCATTGGTCTTCGTGCCCCTGCCCGCTTTTGGAGCCGAGTTCCAAGGTTGTCTCGACGCCGTGATCGCCCTCTTTGATCACCCAGCCGCGCAGCTCGCCGCCGGCCAGCAAGTGATCCAACGCGGAGACCAGCTCGCCGTTCACGTAAATTTTCAAGCCGCGGCCGTAGGCGAGAATGCCATGCACAATCTGCCAGGCGGCATGATCGGCGGCGTTCATGTAGCGGCCGGCATTGAAATCGATGGCTTCGTCGATCTGCCGCTTGAGCTCTTCGTCCGCGGTCGCGGTCGGCTTCAGCGCCGTCACGGACTTTGGCTCGGCGACGGGACCCTCCACAGACAGCTCGTTGCATCCGTTGATGCCCAAGACAGACGCCACCAGACAACAGGCGAATCGTGTACGCCGCATGGAGATAATCCCTGGGGAGGTTGCCCGAATGCAACACATGTTGCACTTAGGAAACATACCACGCAAAAACCGCTGGGGCGATGAGGCTGGGCGCTCTGCGGCCCAGTTTACGATTGTGCCGTCTGTGACGCTTAAGCGGCGCATGGTGGGTCTCGAAGACTCGACCCACCCTACAGGTTGAAGCGGATGCCTTGGGCCAGCGGGAGCGTGTCGGAATAGTTGATGGTGTTGGTAGCGCGGCGCATATAGGCCTTCCAACTGTCGGAGCCGGACTCGCGACCGCCGCCGGTTTCTTTCTCGCCGCCGAAGGCGCCGCCGATCTCCGCCCCGCTGGGTCCGACGTTGACGTTCACGATGCCGCAGTCCGAGCCGGCCGGTGAAAGGAACATCTCGGCCTCACGCACGTCGCGCGTGAGAATCGAAGAGGCCAGTCCCTGTGGCACGCCGTTGTGCAGGGCAACGGCTTGCTCGAAGCTGTCGTAGCGCAGGACGTAGAGAATCGGGGCAAACGTCTCTTGCTGCACGATGGCCGCATCGTGTCCGATCTCGACCAGCGCGGGCCGCACATAGTATCCGCCACCGGGAACACCGTCGGTCACGCGCTGCCCGTAATGCACGGCGCCTCCCTGTTGGCGGGCAGATTGCAACGCCCCCTGCATGGCGTGGAAGGCGCTCTCATCGACCAGGGGACCCACGAGCGTGCCGGCCTGCAGCGGATTGCCGATCGGCAGCCGCGCGTAAGCTTGCTTGAGGCGTTCCACCAGACCATCGGCAATCGAACGATGTACGATCAATCGCCGCAGAGTGGTGCAGCGCTGCCCGCAGGTGCCGGCGGCGGAAAACACAATCGAGCGGACCGCCAACTCCAGATCGGCCGAAGGGGTTACGATCATCCCGTTGTTGCCGCCTAGCTCCAGCAACGAGCGGCCCAATCGCGCGGCCACGCGCGGGGCGACGGCCTTGCCCATCCGCACGGAGCCGGTGGCAGAGACGAGCGGGATGGCGGGATGATCGGCGAGGGCTTCGCCGACATCGGCGCGGCCGACGAGAATACTGGACAGGTTGGCGGGGGCGTCGGGAAAGTCGACGAGGATTTGATTGAGCAGCGCCTGACACGCCAGGCCGCACAGCGGTGTTTTCTCCGAGGGCTTCCAGATCACGGGATCGCCGCAGACGAGGGCCAGCAGCGAGTTCCAGGCCCACACGGCCACGGGAAAGTTAAATGCCGTGATCACGGCCACCGGTCCCAGCGGGTGCCACTGCTCCATCAGCCGGTGCCCGGGCCGCTCGCTGGCAATCGTCAGGCCGTAGAGTTGGCGGCTGAGGCCGACCGCGAAATCGGCAATGTCGATCATCTCCTGCACTTCGCCCAACGCCTCCTGCATGATCTTGCCGGCCTCCCAGCACACCAGCGTCGCCAGTTCTTGTTTTTGCTCGCGCAGCCGCTGACCAAATAACCGCACGAGCTCGCCGCGTCGCGGGGCGGGCACGATACGCCATGCCTGAAACGCGGCCGCGGCACCTTGTACGGCGGCATTCACATCGGAGGCTTTCGCCGCGGCAAACTCGGCCAGCGTGTCTCCATCGATCGGCGAGCGAACAGTAATCGTTTCACCGCTGCCGGCATTCCACGACGAGCCGACGCCCATCGCGCAAGGCGAAGCGG
>JBGTDH010000721.1:0-1954 GCA_041748435.1 Pirellulales bacterium | reverse complement strand
GAATTGCCGCACATCCAGCACGGCCTCCTCCCGGCCGACGCTGGAATGAATCTCCGCCTGGACGACTTCACCGCGGGCGATGGCCTCCAGCCGGCTTCCGCGCGCCGCCGGAGCGGAAGGAATCGTGCGCGACGGCGGGTCGGGCACTGCGGGGCGTTCTCCAGTCGGGGGGCCTTCGTTTTTCACGGGCGTCATCGTCGTGGCGGTCATTACGGGCGTACCGGGAATGTTGTAACTCAGAACTTGGCGGAAACGTAGCGCTTCCGCAGCCGGCTACGCAGCCACACGGCCGCGACGTTCAACGTGGCGATGATGCCAATCAGCAGCAGCGTGGTGGTGAAGACCATCGGCTTGGCGGCTTCGCTGTTCTGACTCTGAAACCCCAGATCAAAGATGTGGAAGCCCAGATGCATGAAGCTGCGATTGACGCCGAACGGCGGCAACCAATCGAAGGGCAGCTCGGGCGCAAGCTTCACGGCGCCTACGAGCATCAACGGGGCCACTTCGCCCGCGCCGCGGGCCATCGCCAGGATCATGCCGGTCATAATGCCGGGCAAGGCGCGCGGCAGCACGATGCGGCGAATGGTCTGCCACTTGCTCGCGCCACAGGCGTAGGATCCTTCGCGCATGCTGTTGGGGACGGCGGAAAGCGCCTCTTCGGTGGCCACAATCACCACCGGCAGTGTCATCAGCGCCAAGGTGAAGGAAGCCCACATCAGAGCGCCTTTGCCGAACGTGGGGTTGGGAAGCCGCGCTTCAAAGAACTGCTGATCGATCGAGCCGCCGATGACATAGCAGAAGAAGCCCAAGCCGAACACTCCAAAGACAATGCTGGGGACGCCAGCCAGATTGTTGATGGCCACGCGCACGGCGCTTACGGCAAACCCGCCTTTGGCGTATTCCCGCAGGTAGAGCGCGGCCAGCACGCCAAAAGGAACGACGGCCAGGCTCATCAGCAGGGTCATGACCACGGTGCCAAAGATGGCGGGAAAGACGCCCCCTTCGCTATTGGCCTCGCGCGGCTCGCTGGTGAGAAACTCCCACCAACGGGAGCAGTAGACGCCGAGTTTTTCGCCGAAGGAGAGCTGATTCGCCGGCACCGCGCGCACGATATCGGCCACGAGGATCGAGGCGGTCTGACCTTCGGCCGTGCGCATCACGAGCCGATAGCGATCGTTCTCCCGATTCAGTTCGGCAATGGCCTTTTGCAGCTCCGCCGTATCGAGCGAGGCCTGAGCCTCCACCGGCTTGTACTGTTGCTGCGCAGCGGCGTGCTGCCGTGAGTCGCGACCGTGGTCCAATTCGACCGCGCGCACTTCGAGGCGGGCCTGCTCCACTTGGGCATTGATGCGGCCGATCTCGTGCGATTCCAATTGTTGCCGCTGGCGCCAGCGGCCACGATTCTCGGCATGAAACTGCGCAAACCGCATCCAGACATCCTCGGGCGTCTTGGCCACAAGCTTGCCATCGACGCGGAACTGATGTGGAAAGCCATAGAAGCGGCCTCCCTCTTGTCGCTCCAACAGCAGCGCCCCTTCGGGGCGAGATTCCTCCAAGATCATAAAGTCGTTGAGCAACTGGTAGTGGAGGCCGGAGAGTTCGTAGTTCTCCGTGCGGATTAATCGCCGCGTGGCCACGCCGCCAGCTTGCTCGATAAACTCGCGCACTTTGGCGGCCGATTTTGGGGGCAGGGTCTCATAGACGGCGCTCGTGGGCCGGAAGGTTTCCACCGACGTGGTCTCACCCAGATAGCGTCCTCCGCCAAAGGTGCGCAACAACACCAGCGGCGCCGGCCAGAACGTGGCGGTCCCTTTGATCAAGATCAACAGCACCAGGCCGACGATCATGGTGAGCGCAATCGCCAGCGCGCCGCCCGTGAGCCACAGCATCGGCTCTCCGCGGGCCAGCAGCGAGCTCTGCGACCGCCCCCGCGTGCGGCGCGGCGTCGTGAATC
>JBGTDH010000720.1:0-3859 GCA_041748435.1 Pirellulales bacterium | reverse complement strand
CCCGGACGGGAACCGCCGAAGCGTCCCCGGCGCGAAACACGGGGAACTCACCCGGAGGCAGCACGGGCTGCGGCGCCTCGAGCTGCGGTTCGGGAGCTTGGGCGGATTCCGTTTTCTTGTCCGTCTTCGTGACCAGCGTCGGAGTTGGCTTCTTGCTTGCGGGTGTTCGCTGCGCGTGCCAGCGATCCCAAAGCTTCTCCATCGTGATGCCTCCTGACGACGGCGCGGGCGCGTTCTTGGCCGGCGGCTCGTGATGCTGCGTCGTCCGCGGCTTAGCGGTTGCCTTGGACGGCTCTACAGCCCGTGCCTCGGACGCGACGGAGAGAGTCGAAAGGGCAACGAGAGTCGTGGCCAATGCCACGACGAACGGTGAGCGAATCTGCATGGGGTCTCCTCCAAACTGCCTGTCCTGCGGGACAAACATCCAGCCGAGCCCGCCGCGCGTCTTTGCGGGAGACGCGCGGGCGTGCTCTGGGCCGGCTATTCGTAATAGGAATTCTCGTAGATCGAATCCAGGTTTACGGCCGTGTTGTAGTTCTCCACGGCCTGTTCATCCTCTCCCAACTCGGCGTAGCACTTCCCGCGATCGTAGAAAGCCAACGCACACTGCGGACTCAACTCGATCACGCGGGTATAGTCTTCGATGGCTTTGTCGAACTGCCCTAATTGCAAGCGGCAGATCGCGCGGCACAAATAGGCATCTTCGTCTTTGGGATCGACGCGCACGGCCTCGGTGAAATCTTCCACGGCCCGATCGAATTGCCGCAGCTTCATCCAGCCGGCCCCGCGCTCGGCGAACAGATCGGTGTTGGTGCGATCCAGCTCCAAGGCCTTGGTCAGATCGGCCACGGCACGTTCATAATCGCCCACATGCGAGAGAGCCTTGGCACGCTGGCCGTAATGCACGGCCACCCTGGGCTCCAGTGTCAGCAGCTCGTTATAGTCGTCGACCACCTGCTCCCAATTGCGTTGCAACGCATAAGCGCGGGAGCGAAGCCGATACGCATCGGCCTGCTTGCCGTTGAACTGCAGCGCGGTGGTGCAATCGGTGATGGCGGTCTCCACATCTCCCTGCTCCAGGAATGCGGCGGCGCGGCCGGCGTAGGCCTCGTCGTTCTGGCTATCAAGCTTGATGGCCTGCGTGCAATCGGCGGCCGCCTTGGTGGCGTGCCCTTTGGCGAGGTACGCCTTGGCTCGCAAGACATAAGCGGCGCCATGCTCGGGCCGGCGGCGAATGGCTTGCGTGCCATCGATAATGGCTCGATCCAACTGGCCTTGCGCGAGATGAATCTCCGCGCGGTTGCAGTACGCGGCGGGCAGTTCCGGATTCAGGCGAATCGCCTCGTCGAGGTCGTCCAATGCCTGACCCTCGCGACCGGCCCGCCATTGGGCGAGCCCGCGGCTGGCGTAGTGTTCCGCTGCCTCGTCTCCCGACTGGTTGATCGCCTCGTTGAAATCGGACACCGCCTCGGCAAATTGACCCAGCTCCAGATGCGCCTGCCCGCGATGGCTGTAGACGACCGCCTCGTCCATGCCCAACCGCAGGGCCTCGGTCAGATCGGCAATGGCCGGCTGGTAATGCTGGCAAGCGGCGTGCGCCATGCCCCGCGTGGCCAGTGCCGGGGGTAGTTGCGGAGCTAGCTTCAACGCAGACTGGCAATCGACCAGAGCGTGGTCGGCTTCGCCCGTCTTCAGGTAGACCGTGGCCCGCAGCAGCAGGGCTTCCGGGTTCTTGTTGTCCAGTTGCACGGCCCGATGGCAGTTGGCCAGAGCCTGCACGTAATCGGTCTTTCGCACCAGACAAGCGGCCCGGTGCAAGTACGCCTCCGGCAGACGATCGTTCAGCTCGATGGCTTGGGCGTCGTCTTCGATGGCTTTGTCGAACTCGCCACGCTGCGCGTGCAGCCGTGCTCGCAGGAGCCAGGCCTCGGCCAGCCGCGGATGCTGCGTAATCGCCTGCTCGCAATCGGCCCAGGCTTCCTTGCCGCGACCAAGCTGATGCTGGGCAATCGCACGCTGGCATAAGGCCCGGCCATCCCGCGGTTGAAACTCCAAGACACGGGAGAAACATTCCAGAGCATGCTGATGGTCGCCCTCGGCCGCGGCAAACTGACCGAGCCAGATCCAGGCGTCCGTGATCTTGGGATCCAATTTCAAGGCGGCGCGGCAATCGGCGGTCGCCAGGTCGGTTTGTCCTAGGGCCACGTAGCATTCGGCGCGACGCGTCAAGGCGGCGGTGTCCTTCGGCGCTCGTTCCAGCACGCGAGTGAAATCGACCACGGCGGCTTCGTGCGCGCCCTTGGCTGCGTACGCCTTGCCGCGGTCGAAATTAAGCTCGGTGTTGTCGGTGTCCGTGCGCAGCGCCTGCGTGCAATCGGCAATCACACGGTCGTAGTTGCCCTTGCGCAAATGCACGATGGCCCGATGCCCGCACACGCGGCTATTGTGCGGATTCTGATTCAGCGCTTCGTCAAAATCGGCCAGGGCCTTGTCGTCGGCATGCAGATTCAACTGGGCGATGCCGCGATTGACACGGGCTTCCACGTCTTTGGGGTTCAGCTCCAAGGCCTTGTTGTAATCGTCCACGGCTTTGGCAAAGGCCGTGGTGTGCAGGTGAGCCAGAGCGCGGTAGGCGTAGGCTTCCGCATACCGGGCATCACGATCGATGGCGTGGGACGCATCGGCAATGGTCTCGGCATAGCGGCCCTGATTAAGCTGGATCATCGCCCGCTGGCCATAATAGGCCGCGCTGGACGAATTGCGCTGGATAGCCTCCGACGTATCGGCCAGCGACTCCGCGTACTTCTGCTGGGCGACGTAGACCAATGCGCGATCCGCGTACAGGCCGGCGTTCTCCGGCATCAGGCGCAGGGCCTCGTTCAGATCGGAGAGCGCCTCGGCATGCTCCCCCTTCTCCAGGCGAATCTTGCCGCGCACGTGATAGGCCGGCGCGCACTTGGCGTCCAAAGCCAGCGCCTCGCGGCAATCGGCCAGCGCTTCCGCAGACTTGCCGATGGCCAGCCGGGCGGCGGCCCGCTCGCACCATGCTTCCGGCAACTGGGGATCGAGCTTCAGCGCCTCGTCGAAATCGAGCTTAGCGCGGGACCATTGTTGCTGGCGCGCCAGTGCCCGCCCTCGATCAAGATGCTTGATCGGATCGCGGGGATCGAGCCTCAGGGCGGTGGTGAAATCGGATACGGCCTTGTCCAGTGTGCCCTGCTTCAGTTGCACGCGGCCGCGACAGGCGAAGGCGTTGGCGTTCCGCGGGTTCAGCTCCAGAGCCTTGTTGCAATCCGCCAGAGCTTTCTCGGTATTTCCGAGTTTCAGATGCACCAGGGCGCGCTCGCCGTAGCCGTTGGCCGATTTGGGATTCAATCGCAACACCTGATCGTAATCGGCCAGCGCTTTGTCAAACTGCCCCAACCGCACGAAAGCCGACGCCCGATAGCCGATCGCCTCCACGCGCTTGGGCTCGCGACGCACGGCCGCCGTGAAGTCTTCCACCGCCTGCTGATACTTCTCGAGTTGCAGATGCGCCAGACCGCGGGCCGCCAGCACATCCGCCTGATTGGCATCGAACTCCAACGACTGGGTGCAATCGGCCAGCGCGCCCTCCACCTCTCCCTGCTTGAGCCGCGCCAAACCGCGGAACGCATAGGCGGGCGCGTACTTCGCATCGATCTGCAAGGCCGCGGTGCAATCTTCGATCGCCCTGCGCGGGTCTCCCTTGGCCAGATGCGCGCCACCGCGGAATGCCAGCGAAGGCGCGTGCTTGGCGTTGTGACGCAGCGCGTCGCTGAAGGCGGCAATCGCCGACTCGAATTGGCCGCGATCCAGCATCTCCCGGCCATGTTCGTAA
>JBGTDH010000719.1:0-1765 GCA_041748435.1 Pirellulales bacterium | reverse complement strand
CCTCGGTGCCGGCATGGCCGGCACCGATGACCAGCACGTCGTAGTCGTAGTTAGAACTTTCGCGCATCGAGCCGGCGACCTCAACCTGGGGGCTCGTCCACGTCCAGCGAATAGACGAACACGTTAGTGTCAATGGCGTTCATGCAATTCATCCCGGGTAAAGCGTAATCCACCGCCATGAATTGGATGTTCCTTAAGGCGCGCTAGAATCGCCTCCCAAGCCGCAATGGCGCCCTCTGGCGACCAGTCCTGAATCGGCTCAATTGTCAATCGCACACGGCTCATCTCTGCCAGCGGCAAATGCAGATCCGGCTTCAGCATCCCCCCGACCACTGTGGCTGTCACCTCGGTCGTCATAATTGTTGTTCTCCGTAGCTCCGGTGTGCTCTCACATCCCTATCGTTGCACGCTGAATGCTGGAGGGCAACCGGCCTTGCCCGTGGGCAATCCGCTCGTGTTTTTCCCCAACAAGGGTCAGCGGGGTTCACCTGACGGCGAAACCGGCTACTATTAGTAGGTTCCGCTGTCGTCGATTGCTACTGCGAAGGGAAGGTGACCGCTTTGGCCGGAGTGCTGATCGAACAACCTAAGGTGTGGTCCGCCGTCGATGCCGCCGAAGTCTATGAGGTGGCCGCCTGGGGCAAAGGCTACTTTTCCGTCTCGCCGGCCGGACACGTCCACGTCCATCCGACCAAAGACCCCCAGCGGTCGATCGATCTGAAGCAACTCGTCGACCGGTTGCAACTGCGCGGCATCGACGTGCCGATCCTGATCCGCTTTCAGGAGATCCTCAAGCACCGGCTGGGAGAGATTCACGACGTCTTCCAGCGGGCCATCGCCGAGCATCAGTACAAAGGCCAGTACTGTTGCGTGTACCCCATCAAGGTGAACCAGCAGCGGCAGGTGGTGGAGGAGGTGCTCAACTTCGGCAAGCCGTTCAAGTTCGGGCTAGAGGCTGGTTCCAAGCCGGAGTTGCTGGCGGTGGTGTCCCTGGCTTCCAACGACACGCCCATCATCTGCAACGGCTTCAAGGACGCCGAGTTCATCGAGATGGCCATGCTGGCCCAGAAGATCGGCCGGCGGATCACGCCCGTGGTCGAGAAATACACGGAGCTGCCGCTGATCTTGCAGTACGCCAAGAAGGTGGGCGTGCGGCCCACCATTGGCATGCGGGTGAAGCTGGCGGCACGGGGCGCGGGACGATGGCAATCTTCCGGCGGCTATCGCTCCAAGTTCGGCCTGACCGTGAGCGAAATCCTGCGGGCATTGGACGAGCTCAAGCAGCAGGGGATGGAGGACTGCTTCCAGTTGCTGCATTTTCATCTGGGGAGCCAGATCACGAATATACGGCATGTCAAAGCGGCGCTGAACGAAGCCGTGCGCGTGTACGTGGAGCTGCACAAGCTGGGGGCCGGTTTGCAGTATCTGGACGTGGGAGGCGGCCTGGGCGTGGATTACGACGGCTCGCAGACGAACTTCGAATCCAGCGTGAATTACACGATTCAGGAGTACGCCAACGACGTGGTGTACCACATCCAGAGCGTGTGCGATGACGCCAACGTGCCGCATCCTACGATCATTTCCGAAAGCGGCCGCGCCGTGGTGGCCTATCACAGCGTGCTGGTGTTCAACGTGCTGGGCGTGGCGGCCCAGGGAGAGAACAACGTTCCCACGGAGCTGGCCGATGATGTGGAGCAGCCGCTGGTGGAGTTGCTGGCGGTGGTGTCCCTGGCTTCCAACGACACGCCCATCATCTGCAACGGCT
>JBGTDH010000718.1:0-2577 GCA_041748435.1 Pirellulales bacterium | reverse complement strand
GCGTCCTTGCAGCCGTTCAATCGCCGCAACCATCGCAAGCTTACCGTCGTTGACGACCGCGTGGCGTACTTCGGCGGGATGAACATCGTCGATCAAAGCGGGGTTCACTCCCCGGACGACGCGCGCGCACACAGCATTCCCGTCTCCGCCGGCTGGCGGGACGTTCACGCGCGGTTGGAAGGTCCCGCTCAACAAGAAGTGGCGCACTGCATGGACGTGCATTGGCAAAGCCAGCACGGCCAGCGGCGGATGAAGTGGCCCCGCTGGCGGATTCGCGAGATGCTCTCTGCCCGCACCGACGGCATCTGGTTCTTCGATTCGGCGCCACGCTTCCGCGACCGTCGGCCGGCGCGGGTGCTCGTGCCGCTGATTCGACAAGCCCGTGAGCAAATACTGCTTTCGATCGCCTATTTCATTCCCGTCGGAGCCATCCTGCGGGCTTTGTTGGCCGCCCGCAAACGCGGGGTGCAGATTGAAGTCATCGTTCCACACCTCAGCGATGTTCCCGTTGTGCAATGGGCCAGTCAGCATCTGTTTGGGAAACTGCTGCGGCGCGGGATTCGCATCTTTGAGCGGCAGGATCAGATGCTGCACAGCAAGGCGATGGTTATTGACGGCGACTGGAGCGTGATCGGCTCCTGCAATCTGGACCCACGCAGCCTGCGGCTGAACACCGAGTTTCTGGCCGTAATTCGCTCCACCGCGGCTGCGGAGAAGCTTCGCGAGCTGTGCCACTACGAAATGGAGCAAAGCAACGAAGTGCTGCCGCCGCATGTCGCGCGTCGCGTTTGGTGGCAAAAGTGGCGGGACCGGCTGGCGTGGACCTTCCGGCGTTGGCTCTAAATACGACGAGTGCCATGCGACTTCTCAGTTACAACATTCACAAAGGCATCGGTGGGCGTGATCGGCGCTATCGTCTGGATCGCGTGATCCAAGTGATTCAGCAGGAGCAGCCGGACATTGTGTGCCTGCAAGAGGTGTGCTGCGGATTCCAGCGCTGCGGGCGTGACGATCAGCCGCATCTACTGGCGGAGCAACTCGGCGCCCAGAGCATGCTCTATCAACGCAACGTCGACCTCCGGACCGGCTGCTACGGCAACCTGATTCTTTCGCGCTGGCCGATCGACATAAAGCATCAAATCTCGCTGCGGCACCGCAGCCGCAAGCCGCGCGGCGCGCAGATCGCCGTGATCGCCACGCCCGATGGACCCATGAAGCTGGTGAATTTGCACCTCGGTCTGGCAGAACGGGAGCGGCATTGGCAGATTGATCATCTCGTGGGACATCGGCTGTTCGCCGAAGGCAACGGCGCACCCGAACTTATCGCCGGCGATTGCAACGACTGGCGCAACACGCTGCAACGCCCGCTGGGCCAGCAGGGTTTTCAGCACGTCACGGGCCCGCCCAGCCGTTTTCGATCTTTCCCAGCTTATCTGCCGCTAGGGTCGCTGGACAAAGCCTTCAGCCGTGGTCGTTTGACGATCACCTCGGCGCGGATCGTCACGCATGCCCTGGCCCGCGCCGCCAGCGATCATTTGCCGCTCGTCGTGGATTGCGAACTGGCATGAAGCATAAAGAAGCAGCCCGGCCGAAGGGTTCGGCTGGGCTGTGAAACCGTGAAATGAAATGAAACGCAATTTTGAACACTTTTCGTTGAGGCCGGTTTAGGCCGTCTTCGTGATCGACACGAAGGCATGCACGTGGGGCAGCACGCGGAAGTTCCAGACAAAGCCGGGGCCTTCCAAACGCCAGAAGTGCCAACGCTGGCCGTCGTTCATCTTGGAGTCTTCGTAGAAGGCCAGATGAATGCGCTCCATGCCGCCGTTGGCCTTGACGATCTGCATCACTTCCTCCGCGTCTTCCTTGCGGTACGGAGAGAGAATGTCCCGCATCACGCGTTCGACGAGCCGCTGCTGATCGGCGCTGAGCTCGCCATAGGCCAGACCTGGGTTCTTCTCGGGGGGCGCCTTGTACTTGAGCGATCCGGCTTGCTCGCCTGGATTGCCAGAAACGATGGCCCGCTTCCGCTGCTCTTCGCTCAGCGCGTCGAACACGCTCAGCACGCTGCGGGTCTGGAAGTTGAACACGTTGTCCTTACTATAGCCGTTGGGGCTATGGCCGTAGTACATCGGTCCGCCGAAGGCCGTGCCCGGCTCGCTGTTGCCGTCGCAGCGCACGGTAATATGGTGACCGGTGAAGACCCACGAGTACTTGCCCTCGTCCGGGTTGCCGTAGATGTGGGCGCCGCAGGCTTCGAACATGCCGCTGCCATCGAAATCTCCGCCGCGCGTCAGCCGGCGATAACCATCATCATCGGAAGCGATGGAGCGGAAAATCTGCTTGCATAGCTCCTGCTGCGGCTTGGTGTACTCGTCGTGAATGATCTGATCGTTGAGGGCGCCGTTGAGCATCTTCAACCGCGTGGCGATCCCCTTATCGGCCCCGTGATCCCATGGCAGAACGAGCGTCTTCTTCTGATCCGCAGAGAGTGTTGAATACAGCTCCTTGACGAGGCTCTCGGATGGCTTGGCCGGTTTGGTGACCAAAGCCGGCTCAGCGGCTCGACCAATACGGGGC
>JBGTDH010000717.1:0-2124 GCA_041748435.1 Pirellulales bacterium | reverse complement strand
CGTGACCGCGCACTTCGCGCCGCTCGCCGGGCCGCGAGGGAATGTTCAACGTGCGCCCCACCGTGTTGTAATGGCCGCCGGGATAGAGCAGCAGCAACTCGCGGGCTTGCTCCTGCGACACGCGGGTGGCAAAAGCCTCGCACCCATCGTCCAGCAGCGCGCGAACGATCTTCTTTAGATGTTCGATCTGCTTCCCTTCGGCGAACACCACTTCGGGATAACCGCAACGGCGTCGCCGATCCAGATCGACCTGTGCCTCGCCCACATCGGCGATGCCCGCCGTCTTGCACCGCGCAGCGAACTCCGCCGGCGTGATCTCACCGCGCACCAAAGCCTGCGCCACGTCTTCTGCTTGCTGGGAGGTCATACTCAAATATCATAATACAAACAGAACTCATACGGATGGGGGCGCAGGCGCATGGCCTCGACCTCGTTCTTCATCTTGTAGTGGATCCAGGTCTCGATCACGTCGGAGGTGAACACGTCGCCGCGGAGCAAGAACTCGTGATCGGCCTGGAGCGCCCGCAGGCTCTCCTCCAACGAGCCGGGGGCCTTGGGCACCACGGCCAGCTCCTCCGGAGGCATGTCGTAGATATCCTTGTCCAACGGCTCTCCCGGATGGATCTTGTTCTGAATGCCGTCGATGGCAGCCATCAAGATCGCCGAGAACGACAGGTAAGGGTTGCAGCTCGGATCGGGGCAACGGAACTCCACTCGCTTGGCCTTGGGACTGGGGCTGTACATCGGAATGCGGCACGCGGCCGAGCGATTGCGTTGTGAGTACGCCAGATTCACCGGGGCCTCGTAACCCGGCACCAAGCGCTTGTAGCTGTTTGTGGTGGGGCAACTAAAGGCCAGGATGCTGGGGGCATGCTTGATGATCCCGCCGATGGCGTGCAGGGCCATTTCGGAGAGGCCCGCGTAGCCGCTGCCGGCAAACAGCGGTCCGCCGTCCTTCCAGAGCGAGATATGCGTATGCATGCCGGAGCCGTTGTCGGCAAACAGCGGCTTGGGCATAAACGTGACCGTCTTGCCGTGCTTCTTGGCCACCATCTTGATGATGTACTTGTACTTCAGCATCTTGTCGGCCATTTCGACCAGCGGCGAGAACCGCAGATCGATCTCCGATTGCCCCGCGGTGGCCACTTCGTGATGCTGGGCTTCCACATCCATGCCGCAATCGATCATGGTCTGCATCATCTCGTTGCGGATGTCCATCAACTGATCGGCCGGCGGCACCGGGAAATAGCCTTCCTTGTAACGCAGCTTGTAGCCCAGGTTGGGCTTCTCTTCGCGGCCGCGGTTCCATTCGCCCTCGATGCTGTCGATATGGAAGTAGCCCTCGTGCTGGTTCTGATCGAACCGCACGTCGTCGAAAATGAAAAACTCCGCCTCGGGCCCGATGAAACACGTGTCGGCAATCCGCGTGCTCTTCAGATAATTCACTGCCTTGCGGGCCACATTGCGCGGATCACGGCTGTAGTCTTCGCGCGTGATCGGATCCTGAATGTTGCAGATCATCACCAGCGTGGGCAGCGCGGTGAAAGGATCCAAGAACGCCGTCTCCGGCTGCGGCACCACCAGCATGTCGCTCTCGTTAATGGCCTGCCATCCGCGAATGCTGGAGCCATCGAAGCCCAGGCCATTCTCGAACACGTCCTCCTCAAGCTTGTTCGTCGGAATCGTAAAATGCTGCCACAGTCCCGGAAAATCCATGAACCGCAAATCCACCGCCTTGACATTCTTCTCCCGGCACAGAGCCAAGACTTCTTGAGGTTTCATGCTGTCGTCCTTAGTCTCCGCAAGCATTGGACCAGTATAACACTACACAGTCAGTAAACGCATAGTCGCTATTGTCTTCGTCATCAGCAATAAGCATCATTGTGTTTGGATCATATAAATCTATTGCCACTTCGGCAGGTGACACGAGTTGCATGCGATTCTCCGGTGCGCAGAAAGCGCGGAACTCGGGCGGGAAACCACTCAGGGCGATCGCACGTTAAGTCATTTGCCGAACAGCACTTGTTCGAGGTAGGAGTCGTCCCAGCCCGCGGTGAGTCGCTTGTTCTTGATGCCGACTTTGAGCGTGGGCTCATTCTTGAGCATGCTGAGCGCCGTGCGGCG
>JBGTDH010000716.1:0-5640 GCA_041748435.1 Pirellulales bacterium | reverse complement strand
CGATTTCTCGTCTAATTCGGCAACCGGGTGGCCTCTCAGCCGGTGCAGAGCCTCCTCGTCTTGGGCCAGCTTTTGCTGCAGCGACTCGAGCTGTCCGATAAGCTGCTTGCGTTCCTCGATCTTCAGCTCGAACCGCTCCTTGATCAGACGCCATTTGCGCTCGGTGCGGGGCAGCTCGGCCTCCAGGGCGCCCGCGGCCTCGGAGTTTCCCGCGTCGATCAGCGCCTGCAACTGCTTGCGCTTCTGTTGATACTCCTCATCGACGGCGAAGAACGCTTCCTGGAATTTCTGATATTCTCCTTGCGGATCATTGATCTCGACCTGAATCTCGGTCACGAGCTTGCGCGTGCTTTCCACCGTGCGATGGGCACGGGCAATGCGTTCCGCCTCCAGCGAAGGAGCGTCGCGTTCCATCGTCAGCAGCGGACCCGCGGACGCAGCGGGCGGATCATCGTCCTGGGCCTGGATCGACGCGGCCGGCAGGCCACAAATCAGAGCCAGGAAAGACCAGCAGGCGATGTGGCGAAACGGGAAGGGCGCAAGGGTGTGGATCATGTCAGCCTCCGGCCGCAGTCAAAGAAGGGGCCGCGGAGTATAGGAGAGGCACGCCTTCGCCTCAATTGCGATTGCCACGCCGCGGGCTGGCAGTGCTGGCATGCAGCCGCGGCGGTCTTGCGGGATGCGTCGTAGCGGAATCCGTGAGAATTCCGACGCCCATTTTTGACGGCAGCCGGAAGTTGACATAAGGTTGTTATTAGGTTGCGTCGAACGCTCGCTTCCTCCCTTCCTGTAATAATTGGGCCTTCGCCCCCTGGGTCGGCTGTTTACGCGGCCACGTCGCTGCGCTGCCGGCCCTGTTTTTGGCACGTCAATCCCTTTCGGAGGAAATCTATGCGCCTCGATGCCATTCTGATTGCGCGCAGCGGACGCGCTTTGACTGTGCTGTTGCCCGCCGTGCTGCTGGCTTGTTTCGCGCCCTCCCCGACCGCCGCCGAAGGGGAAACGGTTTCGATCGTGAAAATCGAAGAAGATTGGGAACTGGTTGTGGCAGAAGCGGACGTCGACCGCGACGCGCCGCAGGTCACCGTCGTGCTTTCCCCGCTGGGACATCTGAACGGCCTGTACGCCGCCTTCGAGCTGAACCATCAGACCCAGCCGACCTACGCGGGCGGCGGCTTGCAGCTACAGGTCTGGAGCGGCAGCGATGCACCTCTCGCCACGCGCACGCAGAAGGATGGGCAGAATCTGGCCTATGCCGGTGAAACCGTCACCTGGACCCAGAAAATGGAATGCGTCGATGGGCAAATCGCCTTCTCTGTGTCCGGGAACTCCCAGAGCTGGGGCGTTATCGGCGGGCCGCTGCACGCCTCCGTGACCAGCACGCTGGCCAATCTGAACTCGTACAGCCCCCTGGTTTCGGTCAACGGCTCGGGGGCGGGATTCGCCAGCAATCGGGTCACGTCGCTCAAGCTCAAAAAGGTTAAGGCGCATCTTTCCACCGGGCAGGTGATCGAGGACGGCACCGTGCGCACCGCATATCCCAAGTCTTGAAGCCCGAACACATTTGCCTGGCAGGAGAACATGTCATGAAACGCAGAAATCGCCCGCAACTTCGCGATCGGCGTGGGAATGTGCTGGTGCTCTCGGCCGTGATGATGGTCATCATGGCGACGCTGCTGGCCTTTGCCGTGGATCTGGGCTACATCAACGTCGCCCGCACGGAATTGCAAAGAGCGGCCGACTCCGCGGCCCTTGCCGCCACCTGGGAGTTGATCGACGACGAGGTCACCAACAGCATTGACCTGAGTTCCGAAATCTCCAGTGCCCGCGACGTCGCGGCCGCCTATGCGGCCCGCAATCTGGTCACGGCCGCCGCCCCCTCGGTCGATGCCAACACGTCGAACAACGCCTCCGGCGATGTGGTGGTCGGCTACATCGCCGACCCGCGGGATTCCACGTCGCCCATGGTCTACACCGATCTGAATCAGTCCAACGCAGTGCAAGTGCGCATTCGCAAGGAGGCCGCGATCAACGGCCAAGCGCCCTATTTCTTTGCCCGCGTTCTGGGTTTGGAGAGCGTGGCCGCCCAGGCTTCCGCCACGGCGGCGGTCTTGAAGGACTTCTCCGGCTTTCGCATCCCGGACGACGGCAGCAACCTGGATGTACTTCCCTTCGCGCTGGACAAGCAGACCTGGGATGGCCTGCTGGCGGGCGGGGGGACGGATACATATCGCTGGGATGATGCCTCGCAGAGCGTTTCCGCGGGATTGGACGGCGTGCGCGAGGTCAACCTGTATCCGCAGGATACGGGCGCGCCGGGCAACCGTGGCACGGTGGATATCGGCGGCGCCAACAACAGCACCAGCGATATCGCGCGGCAGATCACCGACGGCGTGACCCAAGCCGACTTGGATCACATCGGCGGCGAGCTGAAGCTGAACGATCAAGGCACGTTGACCTTGAACGGAGACACTGGAATCAGCGCCGGCGTGAAGGACGATCTAGCGTCCATCATCGGCGAGCCGCGGCTGATTCCCATCTTCGAATCAGTGACGGGCCCCGGAAACAATGCGCAATACACCATCGTGCAGTTTGCCGGCGTGCGCATCATGTACGTGAAGCTCACCGGCAGCAACTCCAGCAAGAAGGTGATGATCCAGCCGTGCAAGATGTTTGTCAACGGCGGCATTCCCGGCGCCAGCGGCACCAGCCAGTTCGTGTACTCTCCCGTCTGGCTCGTGCGTTGACGCCGTGCGTGTCAAACTCGAGCTGGTGCATCGTCAACGCTTCACGAGGCCGAATTCTTCGGGACGCCGAATTGCTCCGGCGTCCGCTCGGCTTGGGTTCACGTCCCTTTGCTTCTTGAGGTGGCCAGCTCTTGCCACAGGTGCGCGCTGGCGCGGATGCCGCGGTGATAGTCGCCGAGGCTGAATTTTTCGTTGGGGCTGTGGGTGTTGTCGTCGTTCTGGCCCCAGCCTAGCAAGAGCGTGTCGACCCCTAACTTCTGGTGAAAGGTGGACACGACCGGAATCGAGCCTCCCTCGCGAATGAACACGGGCGCACGGCCGAAGCCGCGCTCGATGGCCCGCACGGCGGCGGAGACGTAAGGACTCTCCAGCGGCACCACAACGCCGGGAGCGCCGTGAAAGCAGATCAGCTCCAGCTTGATGCCGGAGGGACATCGCTCTTCCAAAAAGGTCCGCAAACTGGCGGCGATCTTCTTTGGATCCTGATTCGGAACGAGGCGGAAGCTGAACTTCGCTCCCGCCTTGGCCGGTAGCACGGTCTTGGCGCCTTCGCCCTGATAGCCGCTCCACAGCCCGTTGATATCGCAAGTAGGGCGCGCACAACGATGTTCCAGCGAGGTGAAGCCCTGTTCGCCCTGCAGCCCCGCCACGCCGATCTGCTTCATGAAATCGGCATCGGTGACGCGCGCTTGTAACTCGGCGAACTGGCGGCGCTCTTTGTCCGTCAGGGGGAGGACATCGTCGTAGAAGCCGGGCACCTGAATCTGCCCGCGCTCGTTGACGAGGGCCGCCAGCAGCCTGGCCAGCGCGTTGGCCGGATTGGCGACCGCGCCGCCGAACGTGCCGGAGTGCAGGTCCTGCTGGGGGCCGGTCAGCCGCAGCTCGAAAAAGGCGATGCCGCGCAGACCGTAGGTGATCGCCGGCTGGCCGGGTGCAAACTGCGACGTATCGCTGATGACCACCACATCGCACTTCAGCCGCTGCTGATTCTGCTCGATGAACGCCTCGAGATTCTCGCTGCCGACTTCTTCCTCGCCCTCGATCAGGAACTTCAGATTAAGCGGCAGAGCTCCGGCCACGGCCATCCAAGCCTCTGCGCTCTTCACATGCGTAAGCATCTGGCCTTTGTCGTCCGTGGCGCCGCGGGCATAGAGGTTCCCGTTGCGGCGCGTCGGCTCGAAGGGGGGCGACGTCCATTCATTCAGCGGATCCGGCGGCTGCACATCGTAATGTCCATACACCAGCACCGTGGGCGCGCCGGCCACGGCGGGCGATTGTGCAAATACGATCGGGTGGCCCTTTGTCTCCACGACCTCGGTCTCGAACTTCAGCCCGCGGAACTGCCCGGCCACCCAATCGGCCGCCTTGCGCACGTCGGCCTGATGCCGGGTATCGGCGCTCACGCTGGGAATGCGCAGCAACTCGCACAGGTCTTCTTCCATTCGCGCGGCATGCTGCTCCAGGTACGCGTCAATTCCCTGCATTGGCATCGGCCCGCCTTTCTTGAAGGTTTTCCGTAGATTATGGCAAAGCCAGCCGGCGGCGCATTTCGTCGCTGGAAATGCCGCCTTCGGCGCGGACGCGGGCCCGTGAACGCTCGATCAAATCGAGAAACTGGGGATTCGTGGCCAGGCTGGCGGTTTCCAAATCGGTGTTCGCAATCGCGACTAGTGCCGCAACCGGCTGCCCTTGGTTGGTCACGATGACGGTCCCCTTCTCGATTTCAGAGGCGTAATCCGCCAGACTGCCCGTGGCGTCGGCCTTTTCAATGACTTTCATAGTTCGACCTCTTCTCCGCCGATCAAGACGCGGCTGCGCTGCTTGACGCCGACCGCCACAATGGTCACGCGTTGATCGGGCTGCGCCTCGATATCGTAGTAAACGCGGATATTCTCGATGCGCAGCTCCCAGGGCGCAACCGGGTTGGGACGCATCGGCTTACGGTGACGCGTCTCGACTGCCGGTTGATGCGCCAACTGTGCATCAATTGTATCGAGAACGGTCGCACGCTGTCGAGCCGTCAAGGCTCGCAGATGGGTTTCGGACTCCGGAGAGTATTCGATCGCGTAAGCCAACGGATTTGGATCCGGCCAAGACGACCGATGTGTTCTCGCTGCCGCAACGGGCCGTGCTTGTTCCGGCCTGCCCTGGACGCGTGTAATATAATGGGACGTTAAATCTGACCATATAGCTTGCCGGTGCGAGGCGCATCGTGTCTGAAGAATCAGCAGCAGTGGTGGCGGAGCCCGTCGAGGAGACGGTGCGTAAGCGGCAGACGGAGCGGAAGCGCAAGCCCAAGCCTCAGCCGCGCTACAACGTCATTCTCTGGGACGACGACGATCATTCTTATGCCTATGTGACCGGCATGATGATGGAGGTGTTCCGCTTTCCCGCCGAGAAGGGCTACCAGATTGCCAAGGAGGTCGATACGCGGGGCCGCTGCATTGTGCTGACCACCACCAAGGAGCACGCCGAGTTGAAGCGGGACCAGATTCACGCCTACGGCAAGGACGATCTGATCGACGGCTGCCAGGGATCCATGACGGCTTCGATCGAAGCGGTGGACTGAGATCCTCCCGACGCTCCCGGCGAACGACGTCCGCCCCAATCTTCCGCAGCCTTGTCCGATTCGGTTCAGGAAATCGGATTTAGCTCTTGGACGGCAAATTTCCGCTTCTGGCAACATGAATATACCCCGCGCGGATGGTGCGTGTTATGCTAAATGGCTCCAAGCAAACAATTCCTGCCAGGTTATCTACCTACGCGCGGGAGGCGCCGCCGATGGCACTGAAAGTGTCTTGCCCTAACTGCCTGAGCCTGCTGCAGGTGCCGCGCAAGCTGCGCGGCAAGGTGGTGGTCTGTCCCTGCTGCAAAGAGAAGTGCCGCGTGCCGC
>JBGTDH010000715.1:0-5939 GCA_041748435.1 Pirellulales bacterium | reverse complement strand
TCCGCCGATCGCCTCCAGCCTCCGTTTGTGGGCCTGTTGTCCAATGGCACCAGCGGCGATATCAACAACATCAACTTCCGCGTGGCGGGCGAAAGCCGGCAGCCGTACGAGAAGATGCGCGAAGTAGCGCACAAGGTGGCGCAGCGTGTGTACGAAGCGCATCAGCAGTTGAAGTTTCAGGACCGCGTCACGCTGGCGGCCGAGTGGCAGGAGCTGACGCTGGCGGCGAGGCAGCCGACGGCGGAGCAGATCGCCTATGCGGAGCAAGTGCTGAAGCGCGGCAAAGATTCTCCCAATCGGCAGGCCCGCGAGGAGATCTACGCCCAGCGGCTGCAATCGCAACTGCAGGCCCCGCGCGAGATCGTCGTGCCGATTCAAGCCTTGCGAATCGGCGACTTGGGAATCACCGCGATACCCTTTGAGGTGTTCACCGAGATTGGCCTGGAGATCAAAGCCAAGAGTCCGGCCCGGCAGACCTTTACCATGTCGTTGGCCAACGGATCGTACGGCTACTTGCCGACGCCGCGTCAGCATGCCCTGGGCGGGTACGAAACCTGGCTGGGGACCAACCTGGTGGAGATCAACGCCTCCGAGAAGATCAGCGCCTCGGCGTTGGGGCTGCTGCACAAGCTGTTCGATTAGCGCCCAACTCCCGCCGCGAACCAGGGGCCGATTTGCCCCTGGTTGGCGGTGGAGTGTCGCGCCATCACAAGCGGGTGAGACGACCCCCGGCCGGGTCTTTGGCCGGCAACGTCTTGCGGGCGGGCTGCACGGCGTCTTGTGTGGGATCGAAGCACATCAAGAGCGCCGGGTCGGACAACAGCAACTCCAAACTTGCGGCCGGCAGCGCCAGGCGATACCCTCGAAGTATCAGCGAGTGCCCAAAGCCGGAGGCCAGCCGGAGCTTCTTCTGGAGACCCGTCGCATCCAAGCGATTGCGCAACTTGAGCATCACGGCGTAGGCGGTATCGGGCAGGCCGTTGCCCAAGTGCCAGTTCTTGAGCTGACGGGCCAGCTCCGCCGGCGGGATTTTCGGCGGAGACCAGTTCAGTTCCTCCGCTTTGCGCGTGGCATTCAGCAAGATTGCCATCGCGGCCCACTCGCGACGCGGGAGATCAATGGCAGCGGCTTCCTTTCCATCCACCCAGATTTTCAGCGGACCCCCCTCGCTCCACCAGCCCTGCAATTTGACTTCGACGCGTTCTTCCCAGGGACGCTTGATGAGTGAAACCATGAGACACCTCCTTAAGGGCCGCGGGTCGTGCGCCGGCATCGCACCGGGGCAACACAAGCAGCCGCTAGACAAAGGACGATGGACCCCCGAAACCCACGGCGCGTGCTCGCCCGCGCCTTGCAGCACACTTGCCAGTTTGGGCGAGCCCGACGCGTGTGTTCCCCCGAACAACAGAGAGCATCGTTCCGGAAAACCGGAACAAGCCACAAGGTAGCCGGAAGATTACACAGTGTCCAGCAGTAAAAGCCTAATCTTGTTGTTTTTTCGTAACTCTAATTATGTATGCCATAAACGTCATGAGACAGTTTATAAATACAGTTACAGATAACAACGCAAACTGTCCTGGAGGCCGCGATGAGCAAGAGCCATCAGCCCTATTCGGAAGAGTTAATGTTCTATGTCTGCAACGCGTTTCTGGAGGGCGAGAAGGCCGAGCAGATTGCGCAGCGGGCCAACGCGCGCTACAAGCCCGAGCCGCCGTTGACGCGGCAATCGGTCTATAAAGTCATGGCGGAGGCTCGGGAATATGGCATGCTCTGGCTGGCGGTGCCGATGGAGCAGCAACTGGCGAAACAGATCACCGAGCGATTTGGCTGCGGTAAGGATACGGTGCATGTCGTCAGCACGCTCAGCGAGAAAGATAATCACCTCGTAGCCGCCGTGGCTGCAAGATTGGCCCTGGATCTCATTCGCGATCTAGCGAAAGAGAAAGCTCGGGACGATGTGAAGCCCAAGGACTTGTTCGTCGGGATCGGCTTGGGGGTCGGACGTGCCACGCTCGATTTCTCGGACTCGCTGAGCAAGCTGCTCAAGGCGGAGATCGACTTTCCCAAGCTGAAGCTTTTTGCCACCAGTGCGGGCTGCCCCATTTACTCACCTGAGTATAGTTCTGCTAGTTTTTTCAATCTGTTCCCTAAGCGCCTCGTGGCGGGACGCGTCGGATTGTTTGCATCCGCCTTGGTCACGCAGCGCGACTTTCAGGAGATGAAGAAACGCGGCGGTCTCCGCGAGGCGTTCCGCGTCAAGGAGGAGATTAGCCTCGTGGTAAACTCCATGGGAGATTTCGTCGACCCCGATGATCTGCTCCTGAAGTTTCTAGCCGAGGAGGAGGTCAAGATCGATCAGCTCGTGGCCGATGGCTGGGTAGGCAACGTCCAGTATCGCCCCTTCAGCGCTACCGGTCCGATCGTGGAGAAACCCGACGAGAAGCGGGCCGTGTGCTTGTTCGAGCTGGACGAATTCACCGCCTGGTCCAAGCGGCGCGATAAGCGTGTCATTCTCATTGCACGACAGTGCGGCAGATGTGGGCGTACCCGGGCGGAGGGCCTGCTGCCGCTGCTCACGGTTCCCGAGCTGCGGGTCTTCCAGCACCTGGTGTTGGATGTGGCCACCGCGAAGGAATTAGTCAATGGACCCGCATCATCCGTCGCTGAACCATCGGCCGCAGCACCCGCGCCGCGGGAAGCCGTGTTGCCCGCCGGGGGCCTTGTGCGCCGTCGCGCGCGTTAGGACCGCATTTCACTTCAATGCGTCCAGATAGGAGAGCAGGTCGGCGACTTGCTGAATGGTGAGGTCCCGCAACAACAAGTCGGGCATCAGCGATTTGCGCTGTGGGAACAAACCCTCGATATCGGCCGTGGCCAGGCGATGCAGCTTGTTCTGGGCGTCGCGCAGCACGACTTCCGCTTCGGTTCGCTCCGCCAGCAGGCCCGTGACCACCAGGCCGTCCTTGGTTTCGGCCATCCACATCACGTATTTGGGGTCGATGGCCGCCGAGGGCTGCAGGATGCTATCCAACAGTTTGTGCCGATCAAGCTTCTTGCCGATCTGCGACAGCTCTGGGCCGAGCTCTATGCCTTTGCCTTCGCTGCGGTGACAACTGCGGCACTGCACGACGGTCGACTCGTGAAACAACTGCCGCCCGCGCAACGCGTCCCCGGCAAGCTTCAGAATGTCGTCCGGGCGAACCGCTTCGCCCAATCGCTGCGTGCGTTGCTCCTCCGGCAGGAATGGCTCGAACAGATCGCGGATCGCGAGATCGGACTGCTTCAGCCCGGCATCGATCGCCGCCTGCCGCTGCGGCTTACTCAGGCGGCCTTCATGCACCGCATACGCCAGCAGCAACGCTTGCGAAGGATTGACCAGCAGACGCTCGATCGCGCGGGCAGATTCGGACTCCGAGGCAGTCTTCGGCGGCAGCCGTTCGAGCGAGACCACTGGCTTCGCTTCGTTGGGCAGCGAAGCAATCCAGTCATGCACCAGCGACACACCCTGCGAATCGATGATCTTCGCGCCGATGTGCGGCATGTGCCCGGGCCCGGTCTTCGAGAGTCGAAACAGCAGCACCGAGCGAAACGGCTCCCCGGGGGCCAGAATCTGCGCATCGCGAATGCCAAACGTGCCCAGCGTGGGCCGCAAACCAACCGCCTTGATGCTCTTAAGCGGCAAATCATGCTGCAAATAAATATGAGCCGATCCGCCGCCGTTGAAGCGGTGACAGTACGCACAGTTCACATGCAAATACGCGCGGGCTCGATCATTGAGATCGGCAGACGTCTCGCGCGGATCGGCCAGCCGCGGCAACTGCTCGTGCGACTTGGGCGCCGCCACGGGCGCATCCGGCTTCTTCCGATCGGGAACGGACACGTCTTGCAGCACGCCAAGGTGCCGCAGCGTGCGAATCTGATTATCGCTCGCACTGCCGTAATTGTGCGACCGATTGATCTGGGGCAAATTAAACGCCAGCGTGTACTCCGACCACGGATTGTGACAGCGAATGCACTCCATCCGCGAGGCAAACGACCACGTTTGCGTGCGCCGCCCGCCGGGCGCCTGCGAGTCGTGTACGCTGAGCTTCTTCGTCGTGCCCAAGGCATCCACCAGCGTGGCATCGGTCTGTGCGTCGTTCCATTGATAGGAGTAGCCGCGCCAGTCGCGGCCATCGTAGTGCAACAATTGCGTCTCGATCCGCCGCCGCGAGGCGGGATCGCCGTGCGTCATCTCCAAGGAGAGTGTCTTCATCAGCACGGTTTCGGCCGGGAAATCCATCAAGCGGCTGAACTGCGAGCCGGGCACGTTCTGCACCTTCGCGTGCAGCTTGATCGACTCGGTCCCCGGCACTGCCAAGAACCGCTCGCTCACGGCATGATCGGCCCAATGGGCAGCGTTGATCTCAAAGGGAATCACGCCCGGCGCTACGCGATGCTCCGCCACGGAAGTGAGCAGGCCCGTCTCGCTCAGCTTGCGCGGAAACTGCTCGTGCGTGGCCTGAACATCGTTGCGCGCGAGGGTGTGAATCGTGCCGGCGTCGTTGTCCAGCAGATACAGCTCGCCCGCGGCGTCTTCGGCGAAATCGACGATCCGCACTGTCGATTCGACGAGTTCGTACCGCGGCCCGAGCTTTTCGCCCTCCACCTTCACGCCCCAGATGCGGCGTGTTTCCCAATCGCCAAAGATGTACGTGCCCACCAGCTCCGGGAACTGCTGGCCGCGATAGACGAACCCGCCCGTGACGCTTGCGCCTTCTTCGTGCGAGATTTCGATCGTTGGCGGCACAATGGGCGTGGGGCCCAACGCACGTTCGGCATGCACCGGCTGACGCCCCTCGACCAGACTCCAGCCGTAGTTCTCTCCTTTTCGCACGCGATAAACCAGCTCCCACAATTCCCAACCCACATCGCCGGCCCACAGGTCTCCCGTTTGGCGATCGAAGCTCATCTTCCACGGATTGCGCACACCGTAGGCCCACACTTCGCCGCGGGCTTTGTCCAGCGAGACGAACGGGTTATCGGCCGGAATGGAATACGGGCGGCTGGCGTCCGGCGGATGCACATCGATCCTGAGAATGGACGACAGCAGATCAGAGACATCTTGTCCGGTATTGTGCTCGTCGGGTGGAAAGGCGGTGCTGCCATCGCCGGTGGAGATGTAGAGGCAGCCGTCCGGTCCGAACTTCAAGCAGCCGCCGTTATGCCCCCCGGAGAGCCAGGAGATGATGGGGGTCTCGCTGGCCATCTCGCATTGCGGCGGGTTGGTGTCGTTGACGCGCAGCCGCGTGACGCGCGTGCCTTCCGGGTCCGACCCGCGACGGCCCTCGCGGCGTTTGACGACATAGCAGACATAGCAGTAGCGATTCTCCGCGAACTTGGGATCGAATGTGAGCCCGTAGAGAGAATCGAAATCGACCTGGACCTTTTCCTTCTCGGCGATCTGGTTGGCCAGCTCGCGGCAGTCAACGAACAGATCGGCCTGGGCCACGTCGGGGTTGTTGGGGATGGAGAAAATCTTGCCGAGCCGCTCGCCGACGAAGATGCGATCGGTGCCCGGCGCAGTGGCGATGACCGTCGGTCCCTCGAAGGCGATCTTGGGGAACACGCGCGGCGCCTTCAGCGGCGGCGGCGGCTCCGGCCGGCCATGCACGCGCGACGTGGTCATCGGAACCCGCTGCGTCAGGCCAAAAGGCGCCTCGGCGGCAGCCGCTACCGTGACGATGCCCATGAGTCCGTGGGCCAGCAAGTGCACGATGTGGAGACGATGGTGCATCGGTGAGGAAGATTAAATCGGCGGGTTGGGCATCGAACGCGGATATCCGATTCTAACGACCGTTCTAGTTGGACAGCGCCACTTTGGAGAATGCTAGCACGTTTAAGCTATAAACGGGTCTGCACTTAGGTCGCGTGAGCAGAATCCGGGTTGCCAAGATGAA
>JBGTDH010000714.1:0-4432 GCA_041748435.1 Pirellulales bacterium | reverse complement strand
GATTGTGCGGCTGCCCAGCACGCAGCCCAGCACGCCTGCTTCGCGGGCCTTCGCTCCGCAGCAACGCCTGATGCCCAACCCCATCGCCAGCCAGGCGCTCTTGCCGCAGGACCGCGCCAATCCCGAGATCATTCGCACGGGTCGGTATGAGCCGACCGATGCGGTCACGTATCAATCGGCAACCCCCTCGCGATACGCCGCCAACGACCAGCGGCCCACGCCGTCGACCGGCAACGCTTCTCCCGCGCTCGATTGGTACGAGTACGGGGTGAATGCGCGTCGCCTGCCGGCCCGCAGTGCAGAGAGTGCGCGCTCGATCGAGAACACGACGCCCAACGAGCGGAGCCTGGCACAAGAGGAGATCGAGCAGAGCCGCCTTGCTCGGCGGGATACAGGCCGCACGCCCCCTCCGTCGCCGACCCAACGCCGGCCCCTGGAGACGAATCTAATCTCTGCGCGGCAAGAGTCGCGACGCACGGAGAATAGCGTCCTGCGAGCGCGGGCCGAAGAAGAGGCGGATGCCGAGACAGTCGATCGCGATGATCGGTACGAAGAGCGCTCCCGCCCGGCGCCGCTGCGTCAGCGTTACCCCGCCAGCTCGGCAGAGCAGGAGCAAGCTGGAAACGGGCGGTTCACTCCCGATCGATTAGCCTCGGCCGTAACGTCGCGCCGCGAGATGCTGATGGTGGACGAAGATCGCTTTGCGGCCGAGCAAGACGCCTCGGCCCCGTATGCCTCGCTTTCTCGCTATCGCGTGCAAGAGCCGGTGGCCGCGTATCCTGCTCCCGAGGGCTACGGCTATCCGCCGGAAGGCCCCAACGCTGGCGGCTACTATGGCTTCGGTTCCTGCAACACATGCGGTCCGGCCTGCGGGAGCCACTGCGGATGGCTGTGGGTCTTCGGCACCGAGACCACGTTCCTGTTCGCCGATCGGGACGGTGTCGATGCAGAGATTGAGATGATCTCGCCCGTCGACCGCTTTGTGGAGCGTGCGGACGATCCGTTCGGCGTGGGCCCCCGCATCTGGTTCGGCGCCCGCAGTGCCAAATGGGAAGTGCTGGGCCGCTTCTGGGTGCTGGGCGATCTTGGCGGCGACACCGACCCACTGGCGGTCGGCAGTGCGGACACCCGCGGCGTGTATAACCATACCGATATCGAGGCGATGACCGCCGATGTCGAGTTGATCCGCCACTTCTGCTGTGGCCCGGTATGGGACATTTACTGCGGCGTTGGCTTCCGCTACGCGTCGTTGGAGCAGACGGCTCGCGTCTCGGGCACCATCACCAATGGCGCCGCGTTTCCCGCCATCGCTTACGCCGATGCCTTGGCGTACAACAAGATCGATGGCCCCGGCATCACGGCGATGTTTGGCGGGAGCCGTCTGTTGCACTGCTACTGCTGTTCCAACCTGAACGCGTTCTGGAATGTGCGCGGCTCGATGATCTGGGGCGACACCCAGGCCTCCGCCCAGACGGTGGCCCAAGGGTTCGACGTGTTGGCCGGCGCCTCCGCCGCCCGGCTGGATGCGGCCTATGCGGCAACCGATGGCGACCTGTTCATCGGGGAGTTTCAAGTTGGTCTGCGGTGGTGCCACCCACTGCGTTGCATGCCGGCCGTGGCCACGGTGCATATCGCCTTCGAGACGCAGTGGTGGGATGTGGATAGCGGCTTCGCCCTGGCGGAGTCGGCGGCGATTGCCAACACGGTGGGAGGCGCCGGCAGCGCTTTCTCCGGCCCCAACGCCGAGGTCAGCCTGATCGGCGGGAACGTCGGCTGCGGATTGACTTGGTAGTGGAAGGGTTTGTAGAGAAAGGGAGAACCGCGGATGTCGCGGATGAGGAGCGGATAAGCGCGGATGAACACACAAATTGCGGATTCCTGTGATCCGCGTCATCCGCTCTGATCCGTGAAATCCGCGGTGTTCCTGAGTGGAATCTGTACTCAACCAACAAAAAGACGCTCCACCTCAAACATCGAGGTGGAGCGTCTTCGTTTCGAAACAGGATCTGTCGCTTTTCGAGCGTTAGCGCGCGAAAGCGAACGACGAACCCGCGGTGCCGGCGAAGATCGTGGCGTTGAGCGAGACGGCGGGAATGCCGATCAGCGCGCCTTCGATCTGAATGCCGACCTGGGCCAGGGTCTGCGAGCTGCCGGTGGCTAAAGCGTTGTTCAGCAAGCTGCTGCCCACGTAGCCGTCCAGATCGGAGGCGACGAGGACCGAGGAGAAACCAGCGCCAGCCACTCCGGCGAAGCCCTGGCCGCGCACGCGCATGCCTTGGCTATCGGACATCTTCTTCATGCCGCCCAGACCCATCTGAGCCAGTGTGCTGTTGGGGATGTCTGCCGCCGTGGCAGTGGCGCCCCAACTGGAGACCAGAAGGGCTGCTACGGCAGCCAAAACCAGAGACTTCATCATTGCATCGCTCCTTGGTGAAAAACTTGGTAAGACGCGCAATCATAACGCAACGCGCCGCAGCCCGAACGAAGGGCGAAACGCGAAGACAACTTTGCTTGGGAGTGCCTGACGCCTGATCCCTAGCCATCGGAAACACTATATCTAGGGGGCGAGGCGGTGTCAACGAAATCGCCATTAAATTTTCGCCATAACCCCTATTTTATCTATTCATTCTTTTTGTCGGGCGAACGGCGCGAGCATCAAACCTTCGGTTATGATGGAGGTTGGGCGGGTGTGCTGTGAAATGGTGAAATGAAATGAAATGCAATTTGCAACACATCAGGAAAACGGGACGTCGAGAGCATGAGCGACGAAAACTCCGATTGGCAGGACGGGCCGCTCAAGGTGGTGATTAACTCTGAGGAGCAGTATTCCCTCTGGCCGTTGGACAAGGACAATCCCTCCGGCTGGCGCGATGCGGGCAAAACGGGCACCAAGGCCGAATGCCTGGACTACATCCGCCAGGTTTGGACCGACATGCGTCCGCTTTCTGTGCGCAACCTTCCGTAAGCGGGTGCTTTGTGGCCGAGGCTCTGGATCGTCGATTGCAGCCTTCTCTTCAGTCCCCCTCTGGACAGGCACTGGGGCCCACGCCATCGCTGGCAGATCTGTGGCCGCGATTGCGCCCCTATCGCCTGGTGATGACCATCTTGCTGGCCACGCTTCTCATCGCCACGGGCGCCGAGTTGGCCATCGGCCTGGCGGTTCGTTCGGTGGTCGATCGGGGGTTCTCGCAAAGTCAGGGGCAGGTGCTTGATCGCTACTTCTTGCTGCTATTCGGCGTGGTGATTCTCTACGCGTTGGCAACATTCACGCGGCTCTGCTTGGCCACTTGGTTGGGAGAGCGCGTGGTAGCGGATTTGCGCAAGGAAGTGTTCAATCATCTCATTACGCTTAGCCCGGGCTTCTTCGAGACCACGCGCTCGGCGGAAATATCTTCCCGCCTGGTGAACGATTCTTCGCTCGTGCAAACGCTCATCGTCGGCACCGCGCCCGTGGCCCTGCGCAGCCTGATGGTGTTTGTGGGCGGGGCAGCGCTGTTGTTCTTCAGCAGCTTGAAACTGGCGGCGCTGGTGCTGGTGATGCTTCCCTTGCTGGTGCTTCCCGCCGTGGCCATGGGTCGCCGCGTGCGGAGGCTTTCTCGCACCTCCCAGGAGGAGCTGGCGCAGGTGAACACCAAGGCGCAGGAAAGTCTGGCAGCCATTCGCACCGTGCAGGCGTTTACGCATGAGGCGCTGGATCGGGAACATGTGGGCGCGGCGGTCGAACACGCGTTCCATTCCGCGCAGCGCCGCTTTGTGGCGGAATCGCTCTTGGCGGCCACCGTCATCTTGTTGATCTTCGGACTGGTGAACGGCGTGTTGTGGATCGGCGCCCAGGATGTGTTGACGGGGCAAATGACCGGGGGCGAGCTCACGGCGTTCGTGTTCTACTCGGTGCTGATGGCCAGCTCTCTGGGCGCGCTGAGCGGCGTGTGGGCCCAACTCCAGCGAGCGGCCGGCGCCGCCGAGCGGCTCTCCGAACTGCTGCAACTGAAGCCGGACATCTGCGTACCGACGGCACCCTTGCCGCTGCCCAATCCCACGCGCGGGCGGATCTGCTTCCGGGACGTCACGTTTCATTACCCTAGCCGGCCGGCCTTCGCGGCGCTCGATCAGTTCTCCTTGGAAATTGCACCGGGCGAAACGGTGGCGCTGGTCGGACCTTCCGGCGCGGGCAAGAGCACGATCTTCAATCTGCTGCTCCGATTCTACGATCCTCAGGCCGGGCAAATCCTGTTGGATGGCCAAGACTTGACGCACGTCGATCCGCAAGCGCTGCGGTCGCGCCTCGGCTTTGTGGCCCAGGATCCGGACATTTTCGCCGGCAGCGTCATCGAGAACATTCGCTACGGCCGGCCCGACGCCAGTGACGAAGATGTTCGCTGGGCGGCAGAGGCGGCCGGGGCGGCGGGATTCATCGAGCTGTTGCCCGAAG
>JBGTDH010000713.1:0-4672 GCA_041748435.1 Pirellulales bacterium | reverse complement strand
ATCGCATTGTGGTGTTCGAGGGGACGCGGCGGCAGATTGGCCGCACGCTGCCGATCACGATCGACGCCGCCAACGCTTTCACGCTCTTCGGCAGCGTGGTGACGCAGCACGTCGGTCCGGAAGTCTACGCGCTCAACCTTGGCATTCCGGCCCGCGTCACGGCATAAGCTCCTTCAGCAGCCGATCGGCGCGGTAGACGCTGCGCAGCGCTTCGATGATGCCAGCCGAATGGACCGAGACGGCGCGGGCTTGCTCGTCGGTGTAGACGAAGTCCAGCACCAGCGATTGAATATTGCCGTCGAAGATGATGCCCACGAACTCGCCGGCACGGTTCACCACGGGGCTGCCGGAGTTGCCGCCGATGATGTCGGCCGTGCTGACGAAGTTGAAGGGGGTGTCGAGCTTCATGCGGCCTTTATTCTCCAGCCAGCTCTTGGGCAGGTTGAACGGCGCCTCGTTGTTGTGTTTGGCGGAATGCTCGAACGCGCCCCCCAGCGTGGTGAAGGCGGGCACTTGCTTCCCCTGCTCTTCGAATCCCTTGACCACGCCAAACGCCAGCCGCAGCGTGAACGTGGCGTCCGGATAGACGCTGGTGCCGCTGATGGCAAAGCGGGCATTGGCCAGCCGGGCATACGCTTGACGCTGCGGCTCGTCGACTTCCTGCTCGTAGGTCTTGCGAACCTGCCGCGCCGGACCATCAATAATCTGGGCCAAGGCGATCATGGGATCGTTGGAAGCGGCCATGCCGGACGCGCCCCCTTTGGCGAGTTGCTTGCGAACCTTCACGTCTTTGAGCTTGGTGCCTTGCACCAGTTGCGCCGCCCGCTCGCGCGGAGATTTTCCGTCCAGCACTTTCTGCACGAGCGGGTCTTCGGCCCCGATCAATTCCATCAGCATGCCCAGGGAATCGCCCAGCTTGAGGATCTCCAGGTCGTCGTAGATGGGGGCTTCCGAATAGAGCTCCTGCTCCAGCGACTCTAGATTCGACTGGCGAAACTCTCGCAGCCGATCCGCATTCGGCTTGCTCGATTCCTCCGTCAAACGCAACAGCGTGCGGGCTTTGCCGAACAGCTCGCTATTGAAAGCAGTTCCTTGTTCGTAGAGGGCGTAGGGATAATAGATCGATTGCAACTTCCGCAGTGTGGCCTGCACATCGTCCCAGGCACTGGCGGACTCTTTAAGCTTGGTATCTGCCGCCACCGCCTTGCGTAGCGCCGCTTCGGCATCGCGCTTGCGCTGCATCACCGACGGATCTTGTAGGCCTGCCAGGCCGCCCAGTCGCGCCTTGCGGCTGTTCTTCAGGCCGAATAGTTCGTCTTGTGCCCGGCGGGCATTCTCCTCGCTCCGCTCGCTGAAGGTATCCAGCAGGACCTCGCGGCGCCGCAGCGTGTTCAGACTGAGAGGAAACGTGCGGTCGCGCATCATCTCCAGATGGGCCACCGTGTTCTCGCGATCGGTGCGCCCGGGATTGCCGGCCACGAAGATCAGCTCTCCCTCCTTCGCTCCGACCTTGCTCCAGGTGAGATAATGCTCGATCTTGGCGGGCTTATCGTCCTCGTAGACGCGGAAGAAGCAGACATCGAGATCGTAACGGGGGAACTCAAAGTTGTCTGGATCGCCGCCAAAGAACGCGATGGCTTGCTCGGGAGCAAACACCAGACGCACGTCGGTGTATTTCTTGTAGCGGTACAGATGATATTGCCCGCCGCGAAAGAGCGTCACGACATCGCTGCGCAAGCCCGTGGCCTTGTTCGAATCTTCCTCGAGGGTGTTCATTACGGCCCGCCGCGCGGCTTCGGCCGCGGCGGGAGTCATGTCCGGCCTCACCGCGCCGGTCACGCGGGTGGTTACATCTTCGATGCTCTTCAGCACGTTAAGCTCCAGATCGACGCACTTGATCTCCTCGGCCAGCGTCTTGGCGTGGAAACCATCGCTCAGATAATTGTGCTTCTCCGAGCTGATCTTCTGCAGGGCATCTGCTCCCACGTGATGGTTAGTAAGCACCAGCCCTTGCGGGGAAATGAACGATCCGGAGCCACCGCTGTTAAACCGCACTGCCGCCTCACGCAGGTGGTCCATCCAGGCCGCGGTCGGCTCGAACTTGTGCCGCTCCTGAAGCACCTTGCGCGGCGGATTGTTGAACAACCACATGCCTTCGTCGGCATGGGACGATAGGGCGGCGGTCATGGCAAAGATCAAGGTTAGGACCAGGCGGTGAAGGCGTGACATGGATCTCGGCTCTCCGACGGCGTGCAGGGAAGTCAAGGAAGCATTATGGTGGTGACTCGTTGAAACGTACAAGCCACACTTGGAGGCCGCGCGTCATGCAAACCACTTTTCATAATCCCCCGGAGCTCTGCCCGACATTCGGTTGGACACATGTAGCCACGATTACCGGCGGCAAGACGATCTACGTCTCCGGACAGGTGAGCGTGAACGAACGAGGCGAAGTCGTCGGCCGCGGCGACCTACGGGCCCAGACGCGACAGGCCTTTGAGAACGTGCGTCTGGCGCTGGCGGCCGCGGGGGCCACGTTTGAGGATGTGATCAAAACCAATCTGTATGTCGTGGGACTGAAGAGCGAACACGTGCCCATCATCCGCGAGATCCGCAGCCAGTACGTGCGGGCCGATCATCCCCCCGTGAGCACGCTGGTAGGGATCTCCGCGCTCGTCGGTGCCGACTGGCTGATCGAGATCGAAGCGGTCGCCGTGCTGGCGGAGTGATGAAACCTCACTCGGCACTATTTTGCTTCAGGCCGGCTCAATCCGGAGAAGTATGCGTTCCGCTCGCAGCCACTGCATGTTCGATGCAATCCGCTTTAGGGCGTGTTGCATTCCCACGTGAACTGCCCCCCTTGGATTCGAACCAAGAAAACCTGATCCAGAGTCAGGTGGTTTACCATTAGCCTAGGGGGCATTTTACCTGCGGTCCCATAGAACCGCTGAACTGTCTTAAAAGCTAGAGCCATCCTGCGGAGACGTCAAGAGCATGGCCGGCATGCCTCGGCATCCGGACCGGGCGATTGTGCTTTACTTCTTGGCCAGTTCCGCTTCGATCACCTTCGTGACCTCCGGCGCGTCCGGCTCGGTCCCCGAGGGAAACCGGGCCACCACTTCCCCGTTGCGGCCGATCACAAACTTCTCGAAGTTCCATTTGATCTTGCCCGGACCTGCGGGCTTGGTGTCGGCGGCAGTCAGATGCTTGTACAGTCCGCAGGCCTCGGGACCGTTGACATCCACTTTGGCCAACATGTCGAACTTCACGCCATATTTTGTGTCGCAGAATTCCTGAATCTGCTGCTCGGTCCCCGGCTCTTGCTTGCCGAACTGGTTGCAGGGAACGCCCAGCACGGCCAGGCCTTGCCCGCTGTGCTTTTCGTGCAGTGCCTGCATGGGGCGATACTGGGGCGTGTAGCCGCAGGCGCTGGCCACGTTCACCACTAGCAGCACTTTGCCTTCGTACTTGGCGAGATCTACTTCCTTGCCCGTGAGCGACTTCATTTTGAAGTTTAGCGCCGCCGGAGTCTTCTCGTCAGCCATTGCCATGCTCCCGCCCGCCAGAAGGAGGGCCAATCCCCAGGTGTTAATCCTTGACATCGCAGTAACCTCTTTAGTTCAGGAAGTCGCTCATTCGCACGGCAACGTTGCTTTAGGGTATCATGCGGCTGTTTTCCTGGCCAGCGAGAGCGCAAACTTGTTCCTTTAGAATCTTCGAGATCTCACCGTGTTTTCTCCGTGCCTCCGCGTCTGTGCGCTGTCGTGTTTTCTCTTACTACCGCAAGTCTCGGCTCAATCTGTGAAACCGGAGTTGGTGTCGGTGCAGCGCATTTGGGACCAGGCCAAGCACAACGCCTTCACCGATCTGGTGCGGTTTCAGGACGTGTGGCACTGCACGTTCCGCGAAGGGGAGGGGCATGTGGGAGGCGACGGCAAGATTCGCGTGCTCCGCTCCGCCGACGGCGACCGTTGGGAATCGGCCGTGCTGATCGCCGACGAGGGAATCGACCTGCGCGATCCCAAACTCTCCATCACGGTCGATAACCAGTTGATGCTTGTGGCGGGGGGCAGCGTCTACGGCGGCACGACCACACTCAAAGCCATGCAGCCGCGAGTCTGCTTCTCTCCAGAAGGCCGCACCTGGAGCGTACCGCGGCGCGTGATGGAAGAAGGACAGTGGCTGTGGCGGGTGACGTGGCACACCGGACGCGCCTACGGCATCAGTTACAGCGTGCCCAAGCCGTACGGCAACATTGAAGCGAAGCCAGCCGCCGATTGGGACGGCGGCAACACGAGGGGTTGGATCGGCCTCAGCCGGCCACCGTTGTATCGCCAGTGGTCGTGGAAAGAAACCACCATGCGACTGGGAGGCCCGGAGTTCATTGAATTGCCCGACCGCTCGCTGTGGGCTGCCACGCGCGAGTCCACCGGCGTTTTGAAGCCCGATGCCAAGAAAGGTCCGACCACGGTGCTGGCCCGCCTGACACGCGACGCGATCGAGCCCGTGTTGCTGCTGCCCAGCGGCGGCGACACTAGCTAGTGCCCGTCCGGAAATGGGTGGCGCACCGTATTTTTGGGGTTAGCAGGCGGGCGGGTCACGCGGAAGATGAACAAAGATGACCAAATCGCATGATGCGAGGCGATTTCGGATCGTCGATCGGCGTTGTTCTAAC
>JBGTDH010000712.1:0-4244 GCA_041748435.1 Pirellulales bacterium | reverse complement strand
CCGATCATCCGCTGGCCGATCGGATGTACTATTCCTTTCGCGACAGTGCTGCCGCGCATCCGTTTCCCAGTCCGCTCCTGCTCTTGCCGCCGTTCTATCTCGGCCTGGCCAAGGACCTGGCAACCGTCGTGCTCACGCCGTTGGGCCTGATTCTGGCGCTGGCGGGCCTGGCAAACCTCGCGTCGCGTCAACATATTCCTTGGCTGATCGCCAGTGCGGCGCTAATCGTCGCCCTGCCGTTGAAGTTTCACGAGATGAACTACTACTGGATGGCCCTGCTGCCGCCGTTGTGCTTGCTGATCGGACTCGGCTGGGAGACCGTGATGCTGCGCTGGCCCGTGCCCGCGTGGGTCAAGACACTGTTATGTATCGCGGCCCTCGCAATGTCTCTGCGTTACAGCGTGCGACCAGCGTTCATCACCCCCGCAGAAGATCGATCGGTGGTGGCCGCGGGTCAGGCCATCCAACAACTCGCCGGGCCTGAGGAACCCGTGGTCACGATGCATGGCTCGGGCATCGATCTGCTGTACTATTGCGATCGCGTCGGCTGGGCCGAATCGCCGCGAGCGAATACCGTGGAACTTGCCCGCCGCCTGGAGCGTCATCACGCTCAGGGAGCGCGGCTGCTGGTCGTGGCCGGGCGCGAGCAATTCGCACGGTTTCGCGCCACAGAGCAATTAATCACTGGGCTGCCGATTCTGGCGAAAGGCGAAGGCTTCTGGGTCCACGAGCTGCCTGCAAGCTTTGGGCAGTAGCCGTCCTTCGGATCCTCTGGGCAGTCGGCCCAATTGGCATTAAATTCTAACGTTCGTAAGAACGAAAAACAGTGTCCCGGCCCACGTAGGAGTAACCCGATGTGCAAACGCCTGGCTTTCACGCTGGTGGAGTTGCTGGTGGTCATCGCCATCGTAGGTATTCTGATTGCCTTGTTGCTCCCAGCCGTCCAGGCGGCGAGAGAGAGTGCGCGGCAGACGCAATGCAAGAACAACTTGAAGAATTCAAGGCCATTCGACTGACCCGCCACGACGTCTGCCCGCAATGGAACTACACCATCCGCCCACGACCAAACTCACGGAGTAGTTCTTGGACAGGTTCTAAGTGCTTCCGGCTTGGGCGGTGGTCTGCGCTCATCCTCTTGACGGTTCGCCCGGACAACCGCTATACAGCGGTCGGTCGGGGAGTTTGCGCCGAAGCTGCGCAGGCGTATTCGTCTGCCGCGTTGGCTCGCACTCAACCAGGCCCCGTCGTCTAGCCAGGTCTAGGACACAGGCCTTTCACGCCTGCGACACGGGTTCAAATCCCGTCGGGGTCAGTCATCGAGACTCGGCGCGCAATTTGACGAGCCAGCCTCGCATTGGATCGCCTAGATTTGTACATGTCATGGCTCCTTCTCACAGCGGTGGCTCTTCCCGGACACACGGCATTGTGCCTGTATGTCTCCAACTACCTGAATGCCGTGGTGGTGAATCGCACGCGGAAGCATTTGCTCAGCGTGCCCGTGGAAATGTTCCTGGTGCTGGCGCCCTGCGTCTCCGTGGTCAGCATCGCCCTGGGTCATTGGCCGCCCGGCGTCTCGCAAAGTTGGAACACCGTGCAGCTCGCGGCCGCCTGCTATGTGTTGACGGCCAGCTTCGTGGCCGTAGCGTTTGTGCCGCGGTGGCTCCATCAGCAACTCACGGCGCGGCCCCCGCGGTTGCTGCTTTCCAATCACACCACGACGATCGACCTTGCCCCGCAACTCAAGAGCCGCGCGCCCGTCGCCGGATGGGGACGCCTCTTTCTGCGCGTGCCGGGGAATCAATCGCTGCAATTGGCGATCCACGAGAAAACGCTGGCGATCCCGCGTTTGCCGGCCGCCCTGGATGGTCTGTCGATCACGCATCTCTCCGACCTGCACTTCACGGGACGCATCGGGCGAGCTTACTTCGAGGAAGTAATCCGGCGAGCGAACGAGCTGGAATCGGATCTCGTGGCCATCACCGGCGACCTGGTCGATTCGCCGCGCTGCCTGGATTGGCTGCCCGAAACGCTGGGCAAACTGAGAGCGCCGCACGGCGTGTACTTCGTGCTCGGCAATCACGACCTGCGCGCCGGCCCGCGGCAGGTGCGTGAAACACTCGCTAATTGTGGTTTGATTGATCTCTCCGGCCGCTGGCTATGCCAGACCGTGCATGGTCAACGGATTCTCCTGGCTGGCAACGAGTTGCCCTGGCTGAGTCCGGCCGCTGACATGTCCACGTGCCCTCCGGCCGACGGTATGCAGCGTGACTTCCGCATCTTGCTGTCCCATTCCCCCGATCAATTCCCCTGGGCGCAACAGCACGACATCGACCTGATGCTGGCCGGGCACACGCATGGCGGGCAGATTCGTTTCCCGCTGATAGGTCCCATTCTGGCCCCCAGCCGCTACGGCGTGCGCTACGCCGCCGGCACGTTCGACTTGCCGCCGGTAGTGATGCATGTCAGCCGCGGCATCAGCGGCCTGCAGCCGCTGCGCTTCAACTGCCCCCCCGAGGCCACCAGGCTTGTTCTTTGCACCACCAGGACCGCCTAAAGGCGGGACTACGAGCGCACCACCTCAATACGGCAACTGGCCGAGGATGAAGGTCACGCTTTGGGCGTCGCCGCCGGTGGCGGAGGTTTCGGCCGCCAGCGCGCGCACGCGATGCTCGGCGATGCCGTGCTGCGCCAGATACGCGGACACGGCTTTGGCGCGATCGTCGGCCAGACGCTTGTTCAACTCGGCATCGCCTTCCATCCGGGCATGGCCGCGCACGATTAAATAGTAGTGCGGCCAGGAGCGCAGCGTATCGACGAGCTTCTCCAGCGTGGCGCCGCTGGAATCGATGAGCCGCGCCGAGGCCCGACTGAAGACGATGGCCTCCACCTGCAAGTGGCCGATGGGCGTGAGGCGTGCCCATTCGGCATCGCCCAGCGGACGCGCCGCAGCCTGCGTGCGAACGGTCTCATCCCCCACGCCTGATAACGCCGAGGGATGCCACTGTGCCGTGAGCATGAGCGAAAGGAGCTTATCGTAGTAGAGCTGCTGTGGGCGGCCGGCGGTCGGATCAGCGGGGATGGCCTTGGTATCGACCAGCACCTTGGTGATCTTGCGAATCATCTCGTCGAGGTCTTGCAGCCCCTCGGTGCGGCGTGTGTCGCCCCCGATGCGCAGGCCGAAGTGCTCGAAGTTCTCCTGCGTGTTCTTCCACCAGATGCCCTGCACCAGCCGCTGCGCTTGCGACGTGGTGAGCGGCTCGCCGGCCGCCTTGGCATCGGCCATCACCAGTTGCACCATGCCATCCGCCTTCTGCTGATGCTTCCAGGCGGCGGTGAAGTAAGCCTTGATGAACTTGTCCACCACGGCCGCGTTCTGCTTCAAGTGCTCGCGCTGCACGACCAGCACATCGACGATATAGCCGCGAAAACGCGAGCTATCCATCAGCACGTGCGCGCCGGGGTTCTCCAGCACTTTGGAGACAAACGGCTCCCACAGCACAAATGCCTTGGGCTCCGTGGGCTGCGTCTTGAGGAACTGTTGATACACGCCGGCCGCGCCGTCGGCCCCGATCCAGCAATCTGCCGGCAGCGATGGCAGCCGGAACGTGCCGATGACCACGCGGGCCAGGGTCTCGCTGGGAGAATCCCGCGTCACCACAATGCGGGCCTCGGTGCGGTTCAGGGCGTCGATATTCTTCAGCCCCTGCTTGTAAGCCACCATGGCGTCTGCGCCGGTGGTCTCGTCGATGACCATCGCAATGACGCCCGGCATCTCGCCGGCATCGGCGTTGGCCTTGAGCAGGGCGTCGATGGTGAAGACGGCCAAGGGCGTGTCGCCGCTTTTGAGCGATTGCAGGCGTGCAGCGTAATCGGCCTTGTCATCGGAGAGGGTGATGCCTACGCCCAGCGTGCTGAGCTCGGCCTTGAATTCTTCCGAGCGGAACAGCGCGTAGCCGGAGAAAGAGTCCAGCGCCAACTTGACGTGATGCGGATGCCGCGCGTTGCTGGACGTTTCTTCGACCGTCTCCGCCTTTTTCTTGGGCGCAAAAACCAGGCGGTACGCGAGCGCTCCGACGCCCAGTAGGACGAGCCAGACGACGCCCGCCACCAGCAACCTTCCCGCGGTGGACGAGCTGCTCACCGGCGATCCCTCCGCTGCGCCGCTTTGCCGAGCTGCACCAGAATAAACCCGGCCACGACCAGGAAGATGATTCCAAAGAAGCAAAGGTTGCCCAGGAAAGACA
>JBGTDH010000711.1:0-2704 GCA_041748435.1 Pirellulales bacterium | reverse complement strand
TCGAGGTTTGCGGATGCGACGCATGCGTGCTGCGAATCAGCTCCGCCACTTGCACCGCCGTCGCCGGATCAAGGCCCGAGGTCGGCTCGTCGTAGAGAATCACCGCGGGATCGAACGCCAACGTGCGGGCCAGAGCCAGCCGCTGCTTCTGGCCGCCGCTTAGATTGGCCGTACGCACTGTCGTGGGAACCCGCAGCTCCGCCAGCAACGCCTCGGGCGAAGTTTCCGCCGCGCCCTTGCGGGCGGGACCTCCGGTTCGATGGGCTTGGGCGAATCGCACATTATCCAGCGGAGAAAGTTCATCGAACAGCGCAAAGTTCTGAAACACCACGCCGACGGCCGGATGATCTCGCTCGGCCTGCACATCGATCCCCCCCACGGTGATCGACCCGCTCATCGTGACCTCGGGCGCATCGGCGTCGAGCAAACCGGCCAGCGCACGTAACAGCAGACTCTTGCCCACGCCGCTGGGTCCGACAATCAACGCCACTTCGCCGGGCGCGAACCGCGCGGCGGCCTTTTCCAGCAGCACTCGGTCTCCCGCGCGCAGCGTTAGATCGCGAATCTGGACCTCGGTGCCAGGGACGGTGTTGGCATCAGATATCATTGTCAGATCACTCCGCACGGCGCGGCAGCTGAGCGCCGATCATCCGCGGCGGCGCTTCGCGCTGCGGTAGCTTGACGAGCATGCTTCGTGGTGGCGGTGCGAAAGGGCCGGCGGCCGGCTCTCCGCGATCGCGCAGCAGCAAGCAGCGGCGATCCTTTCGCAGAATCTGATTGCGCAGCGCAGCCGCGAACTCCGGCGAGATGCCCTCCTCGGGCGTGCCGAACACCAGATCGCCCATGCGGCGCACGGCCGGCTCCAATCGCCGCCCCGCCAACTGAAACGCCGCTTGCGCCTGCGGGCTGGTCCAGTTACGCTCCAGCGCCTCCCGCAGACGCGGGTTATCGACAATGACTTCACGGAAAATAGTCCCTAACACGGCCTGCAACTCCGGGTCTTCCATGATCTTGACCAGGTTGCGACGCAGCGCCGCGCGGACGCGCGGATTGCGAGCCGTGTCTTTGAGCGAATTCTCGATCACCGCCAGAAAGTCGTCGGCATGTGCCCGCAAAATGGGAATGGCTTCCTCGTCGGTAAAGCGTTGCAGTTCCTTCTCGGCGAGTTGTTTATCCGGCAGGAACGAGCGGTCGTACATCACGCGCCAGCCGAACCGCCACAGCGAGACGCGTTCCCACAACTGGCTGCCCACCTCGGCGGCCACCGGCTCTCCATGCCGTCGCACGATGGGCCAGACTTCGTCCTGCACCAGCGGGACGACCTCGGCCTCGACGATCTCGGTGTGGTAGCGGGCGCCAATCGCCTCCAATTCCGCGCGATGCCGGGCCAACGCCGCCGGCAGATCCTGCTCGATCACGGCGAGCGAGTCTCGCAAGCTCTGTTCGGCCAAGGGGCGCAGCGCCGCCAGAATCTCCTCGCGATGCTCCGCCAGCACCGTACTTAGCTCCGCCGCAATCTGAGCGCGCTTTTCATCCGGCAAGAGCTTCTGGACGACCCAGGCCAGAGAATCGGGCGTGGCGATATAAGTGAGCTCCGCGTCCGGGCTGAGCGGCGGGGCCTGAGGATACAACTCCGCTAATGCCTCACGCACCAACGCCTGTCTTGCTGGCAGAGTCTGCGATCCCTGTCGCAGCGCCGCGATCTCGCCGATTTGCCGCAGCGTGCCATCGGCCGTTTCGAGGAAGATTGGATCGCCAATCGCCAACTCGCGCGTGGCGGGAAACTTCAACTCCAACGTGGTGCGGCGGCCCGCGCTGTAATCCCGAATCTGCTCCGACCAGCGTGCCGTGCGGGCGCGGTCGTGCGAATCGCTCCAGGTTGCCCGCCACAGCGCGGCCAGCAGCAGGCACCAGAAGGCTAAGCCCACGCACACTCGCAGACCTGTTTTCATGCCGCACCTGAAGAGTATTCGCATGCCGCGGCGGAACCTTGCGGCGGCCACGATACATTGTATCCCGGCGAGCCACGGGGGATTTACATCTGCGCCCCTGGCCGGCCCCGCTATCATTTCTTAAGGTGAGGATGAGTTGCCGAGTGCTGGCCGAACGTCACACCGCCACCCTAAATAGCTTGCCGGTTTGTGCTTATGCATCAAGAGCCAACTGCACTTCTGCCCCAGAGGGCCGCCCGCATTCGATGGCGGGGGGCACTTATTATCCTGGGCGTTCTTCTGGGCGGCTTGCTGTTCCTCGGGATTGAGCCCGACTTCTTCCGCGGCATGCACTCGGTGGCCATGCTCGCATTGCTCGGCGGCGTGGCCTTGGCGCTGACGATCTGGTTCTTTCGCCAGTCCCGCATCAGCGTCCGTGGACGGATGATGGGAGCGGCGATTGTGTTGATGCTTATCGCCCTCGCGGGCTCGATCGTTCGCATTGATGGCTGGTACGGCGCCATGCAGCCGATCTTCGCCTGGCGGTGGACACCCACTTCGGAAGAACGATTCCGCGCGAGTCGCGCGATCGAATCGACTTCGGCCGCGGTTGGGTCCGCGGCCAAGATCGAGGTCCCGCCCGCCTCGGAGCAAGACTATCCCGGATACCTGGGCGGCGACCGGCGCGGGGTCGTGACGCACTTGCAGCTCGTTGGCGATTGGAACTCGCACCCGCCGCGGGAACTGTGGCGAAAACCGATCGGCCTGGGCTG
>JBGTDH010000710.1:0-4327 GCA_041748435.1 Pirellulales bacterium | reverse complement strand
CGGGGCGCATCCGGGCGGTGGTTAGCCTTCTGCTGCCGGCGGATGGTTTGCCAGGCGAGCTTCCCCAGCCAGCCGCGGAAGCGCCCCTTGGCCGGATCGTACTGGAAGCGGCGAATGGCGCGGCTGACCAGGATGAAGACCTCCTGCGTGGCATCGTGGGCATCGGCCGGCTGCAATCCCAGCCGCAGGCAGTAACGATGCACCAGGGGCATGTACAGGTCGACAAACATTCGCCAAGCCTCGTGGTCCTGGGCATCCCGCACCCGGATCAGCAAGGACTCGTGGGTGGAAGGCGTGAGCAGTTCACTCATTGGATTTAGGTCCGCGGAAAAGGAATCTTTCAGCGCTGGACGCAATTTTCCACGATTTGGCAAAAAGTCGTCTGAAAGAAAGGCTCGCGGGTGACCTATGTCCCCTTAGGATAGGCCCCCCAAATATGGTTGCAAGGTGCCTCGCGAGAATCGCACCAAGTGGCTTCTGTACGCGTCTGGTTGGCGAAGTGTGCGGACCGCAGGACGGGTTTTTATGTCAGAGTTCAAACGCCGCTGCACTCCAACAACCCTGGTCCAGAGATGTGCGACCAGCGCCGCGGCGATTCCCTTCGACATCGTTGGCCGCTGGTTTTCCACGGGCGATGGCTACTACTTGAATCACGGGTTTACCGCTGCCGGCCGTTGTCAGTGGTGGCTGCGCAGCCCCGATGGCACGCTGTTGGCGCATTGGTCCGGACGCTACGAGTACCGGGACGGGCACTACCTGTTCACGGGCGACGCCAACCACCCGGAGACCTACTCCCGTTGTCGGTTCGTTTGGCAGGATGCCAATCAGTTCATCTCGCACATCGTCACTTGTAGCGAAGTGCGTCTGTGCGGCGTCGCTCATGCACATCAAAGGATAACGTGAATATGGATGTCGGGAGTTTGGCGGTAAGGGGCCTTAGTGCATAGGAATCGATCGGGTTTTACTTCTACATCCCGTTGAATCATGCGATCCGCCATTTTCACAGCCGTTCTGGGATTAACCCTCACGTTGACGCCCCTGGCCGCCCAAGGTGAGATGCCCACCGCGAACGTCAGTCTGGTGGGGCTGATTGCCAAGACGCACGCCGTGCGGCGTCCCACGCCGGGCGGATTCGGCAACACGTTGGAGCTCACGTTCATCCGGTTCCTTGAGAAGGACCCGGCAGGCCGCGAGTTAACGATCGAATACAAATACGAGTGGGCCACCGCGCGGCCCGATTTGCTGGGCCGGGGCAGCCAGCTCTTGGATGTGCAGCGGCTGACTTTCCCAACTCCCAACGCCACCGATCGAGCGTGCGGATATCAAACTTCCTACGTGAAGCTGCAAGTCGCCGCCGGTGAAGAAGGGCCTGAGGCAAAGCGTGCGCTCCACGGTCAGCACTTTAGGGTCACGCTGCTGGCATCATCGGAAGGCAAGTATGCCGTGGTGGATGAGAACGGCCGTCTGGTGCGGGAGCTGAATCGTCGCTACGCGGAACGCGCCGCCGAGTGCTATCTCTACGAAGGTTGCGTGATCGCCTGTTTGCCCGGCGATCGGGCATCCGTGGGAGAGCCGCACGCGATGGATGCACAAGACCTCGATCAGTTCGTGCCCGACTGTTACCTGATTGCAGCTTTGGCAGCGGCCGCGCGGCGCGATCCCGAGCATCTGCGCAACTTGATCGACCCGACGCCCCACGGCTTCGTGGTCACGTTTCCAGGATACCCACCCGTCGTGGTGCCGCTGGATCTGGACCGGGGGCCGGACATGGTTCAGACCAGGGTGCTGGATATCAACGCGCGGGGAGAGATCGAGCTGTGGCCCATCATTCTAGAGCGGGCGTTCCTGGTGCTGCGCTGCCGCACACGCGCCGCAAGTCTGCCCCCCGGCCAGGAGTTTCAGGCGGTGTGCGAAGGAGATGCCCAGAGCGCGTACTACATTCTCACCGGTCGGCCGATTGTCGAGCACATGCGATCCGAGTATCGATCGCGAGCGGACCAACTGCGGGCCATCGGCCAGCATTTGCAGTCGGCCCGCCCGGTGATGATGTCGACGGGAAAATGGACACAGCCGGGAGAGCGGCCGGAATGGTGGCGAGAAGATCACGTGTACGTGGTCTCCGCGCTGCGCGCCAACACGCTTACGCTTATTGATCCCGGCTGTGGGCAATTGGTCGAGCGGATCAAGATCGGCGATTGGATCGATTCGACAGAGCTCAAGCGATTCCTGTTTTGCGAGTGATGACCCATGAACGCGAAATCCGTCTCGGTCGCCGGCGCGGCGGTTGTGATCTTCTGCACCGCCGCGGCAACCACAATCTTCCGCGGGAACAACGAACACCCTCAGGCGTTGGCAGATCGGCTTGTAACCGCCCCGGCCGAGGGCGTCCCTTATGTGTTGCAGGATCTGCTTCCCGTTCGCACGCAGGCCGTTGACCGTCTGCGCGAGCACTTGCAGAACCCGCATCTCGATCTCGCGGCGAGACTGCACGCCGCTTATGGCCTGGCGGACCTCGATCCGCAAGCGCAGCAGTTTCTGCTCGATGCGGTTGCCGCTGCGCCCCACAACGAGTGCCGCAACCTGATCGCGGCGCTCGCTCTTGTGCAACCTTCGGCGGCGCCCGAGGCGGCAGTCAGGGCCAACAACGCATCGGATCCCACGCTCCGGGCACGCTATGCGATTGTGGCGTTGCATTTGGGAAACCCGCAACCGGCACAGACCGCTTTGACAATCAGCGAGGATCCGTTGCAACGCACGACATTCCTGCACACGTTTGCCGCGTGGCACGGACATCCCGAAGAAGTCGCTGCCGCGCTCCTGACCAGTGACGATGCGGCGTTTCGTTCAGGACTCTGCGCCGCGGTAGGTACCTTGGCGTGCGAACGCGGTCGAGCGATCGGAGCACTCGCGACACTCTATCTTCAGTCGCCGGATGGCGGAACACATTCCGCCGCGGGCTGGGCACTGCGTCAGTGGGAACAGCCGCTGCCGGCCACTCCGCCTGCAACTCGCCCCGCCTCCGGACGCCGCTGGTTCGTGAACACGCAAGGAATCACAATGATCGAGCTGGCGCCCGGCACTTTCCGCATGGGCACGGCCGGCCAGCCGCCGTTCGACGATGAAAGTCCCGCCCACGAAGTCACGCTGACGCGCCCGTTCTATCTGGCCGATCGCGAAATAACGGTCGAGCAGTTCCTTCGCTTCGTGGCCGATGCGGATTGCCCCGTAGCAGAGAAGCCGCAGCTGTGGGAAGGAATCTCCATCGAATGCAGCCCGACAACCGATTGTCCCGTGCAGATGGTCAACTGGTTCGATGCGGTGCTGTACTGCAATTGGCTCAGCGGTCGCGAAGAACGCCAGCCGTGCTACACACGCAGCGGGAAACAGAGACTCAAAGACTATGCGGGTGTTGAAGAGGAGCAGGACGTGTGGCGGTGCGACTTTGGGGCGGATGGCTATCGCCTGCCCACCGAGGCGGAATGGGAATACGCGGCCCGCGCCGGCAGTTGCGCCGCGTACTGCTTTGGGCCAGGCTCGACGCGGTTGCAGGAATATTGCTGGCTGCTGACCAACTCGAGTGACCGCACCTGGCCCGGCGGTCAGAAGTTGCCCAATGCCTGGGGCTTGTTCGACATGCACGGCAGCGTTTGGGAATGGTGCTGGGACTATGAAGCCGACTATCGAAGCGACGCAATTAATGATCCAACCGGTCCGGACGTCGGCGACGCACGCATGCTGCGCGGCGGCGCTTTCGGCGTCGGCGCGCTCGGCTGCCGCTCTGCCTTCCGCTTCTGCCATCGCCCCACTTATCGCAGCACCGGCTACGGGATTCGTATATGCTGCGGACCATGAATTCATAGTTTGCTCCGACTATCAACTTAGGAGATTCTCATCATGCGCGTCTGGCTTCCAGCGGTGCTTGCGGTTGTATTCACGGTGATGCCGGGCGAGACGCGTGCGGAAGAAGCACGCGCCGCGCCTCAGGGCAAATTGCTGATCATCGGGGGTGGACTGCGGCGGGAGAATGCCAACGTTTACCAGCGGATGATCGCTTACGCGGGGGGTCGCAAGGACGTCAGGTTTGGAATTCTGCCGACCGCCAGCTCCACGCTCAGTGGCGCCGTAAGTTTCGCGGAGGGGTTGAAGCATTACGGCATTGATGCGGAGCGGGTGCAGATCATTGATCTGACTCTGGCCAACGCTGCACAACAGGCGATCAGCCCGCAGGTAGCGGCGCAGATTCGCAACTGCACGGCACTGTTCCTGACCGGCGGCGATCAACGATGGATCACCCAGGCGTTGTTGCAAGCCGATGGGTCCGACACGC
>JBGTDH010000709.1:0-11684 GCA_041748435.1 Pirellulales bacterium | reverse complement strand
TTTGCTTTCATGCGGCGCTCAAGCTCAAGCCCGATTACGCCGGGGCGCTCCTCAACCTGGCTTTGGCCTACGGCAAGCAGGGGAAGCTTTCGGAAAGTATCGCGAGTTACCAGCGCGCCTTGGCGATCGATCCCTCGCATGCCGATGCCTACAACGGCGTGGCACTTGTGCTCGCGCGCCAAGGCAATCTAACGAGCGCCCTCGATCACTGGAATGCGGCGCTGGAGCTGCAGCCGAGGAACGCCCGGTTTCATCAGAACATCGCGCAGGCGCTGGCAGTGCGGGGAGCATTGGACTCCGCCGAGGACCACTATCGCGAGGCTATGACATGCGCCCCGCGCGAAGCCGCCTTGCGCGTGAGCGCGGCGATGTTTCTCGAGCAGCGCGGCCGCCCTCAACAGGCCCTCGCGCTGTATCGCGACGCACTCCGACTGCAGCCGGACTTGCCGACGGCCCACCTGAACTTAGGCTCCTGTCTGGCGAGCATGAAGCAGTATCCCCAGGCCATTCAGCATCTGACGTTGGCCATCCAGCACGATCCTCAACTGGCGGAGGCCCACAACAACCTGGCCAACACCCTGGCCCGCAGCGGCAACTTGCAGCAAGCGGTCGGTCATTACCGCGAGGCCCTGCGCCTGAAGCCCGACTTTCCGCAGGCCCAGCAGAATCTCCGCGAAGTGCTTCGCATGTTGCAGACCCACGCGGCCTCGCCAGGCTAAGTCTCGCGCGTCGCCCGAGCCTGCGTGTTTTGCGAGCGCGCTCATTTTGTCTCTTGACGCTCGGGCGTCGGCCGCTAGAATGTGAGCGTGGTCACATTAACGACGGAGCAGCCCGGCGATGCGTGTCACAGCGGTGCAGAAAGAAGCGACCCGGCAGAAGATCGTCGATGCGGCGGTGGATCTGTTCCGAAGGCAGGGGTTCGAGGCCACCACCACCCGCGATCTGGCTGCCGCCGCGGGAATCGCCGCGGGCACGCTGTTCAACTATTTTCCGACCAAGGAAGCCCTGGTAGGCGAACTGGCGATCGAAGCGCTGGCCAAGGCGCGCGATAAACACGCCCAGCGCACAATCGAAGGCGATCTGGCGGAGCAGTTGTTCGCGCTAGTCGCCGCCGAGCTGCGGCAGCTCAAGCCGTTGCGAAAGTACCTGCGGCCGCTGCTGGAGACGTCGCTCTCGCCGCTGGCCGCTTCGGAACTATCGAACGGCGGCACGAGCCTGCGGGTTTCGCATCTGGAGTTGATCTCCGAGATCGCGCAGCGCTGCGAGGTCGACCTGTCACCGGTGGCGCTGCAATTGTATTGGACCCTGTACACCGGCGTGCTGGCGTTCTGGACCTCCGATAAATCGCCGCAACAGGAGGACACCTTGGCGCTGCTGGACGAATCCCTCGCCATGTTTACCTCGTGGACGGCATCCCACTAACCACACCATCGATCCGAGAGGACCATTTCATGTCTCCGACGACTGCCGAATTGATCGCGGCGTTGCCCGCACCCGTCGATGAGTTGGAATCTGCCGAATCGCGAGCCTCGCTGCGTCCTGCGCCCTTGGGACAGTTCCGCCGGCTCACGGCCCTGGGAACGCTACAGGGCCAGATCGGCGCGGCGTATCTGTTCCACTGGCTGCGGGGCTGGTTTCGCGGGGCCGAGGCGCAGAAGCGCGAGCTGGCCGAGACGCACTGGCGCACGGCCCTGAAGCTGCTCGACTCCATGAGCTATTTGCGCGGCGCGGTAATGAAGGTCGGCCAGACCATGGCCAACTTCCCTGGCATCGCCCCGCGGGAATTCATCGACACGCTCGAGCGATTGCATTTCGATGCACCTCCCATGCACTGGTCGCTGTTGCGCGAGATGGTGCATAACGAGCTGGGAGACGATCCTGAGAATCTGTTTGCAGTGCTTGATAAACGGGCCTTCGCTGCCGCCTCGCTGGGGCAAGTTCACGCGGCCCGCCTGCACACGGGCGCCGAGCTGGCGGTGAAGATCCAATACCCGGGCATCGCACGAACCATTCAGTCGGACTTTCGCAACTTGTTCTTGTTCATGCTGCCCGCGCGGCTCGGCAAAGATTGGGAAAGCACGAAGGATCAATGCGATGACCTGCGGATGCGGCTGGAGCAGGAGACGGATTACACGCTGGAAGCGGCCCGATTGCAGAAAGCCGGACCGCTGTTTCGCGACTCCGACGGCGTGGTGGTGCCGCGCGTCTATCCGCAACTGAGCACATCTCGCATCCTGACGATGGAACGGCTGCACGGACTGCACCTGTCCGAGTTCATCGCGCGCAGGCCCTCGCAGGCGGAACGAAATGAAGTCGCGCGGAAACTGCTGCGGGCCTTTTATCGGCTGATGTACGCCGGCCGCATGTTCTACGCCGATTTTCATCCGGGCAATTTCCTGGTGCTGGACGATGGCCGCCTCGGGTTGCTCGATTTCGGTTTTGTGCTGCCGCTGGAAGGCGAGGAGTGGCAGCTGTTCCGCAAGCTGGATCGGCCCCTCACCACCGGCCGCCGCGAAGATATGCTGGACTCGCTCAAGGAGTGGAACAGCATCAGCGAAGAGGAGCCGGACCGGCTGCGGTTGTGTTATGAATTCGCCGAGTGGTGCTGGATGTCGCGCTATCGCGGCGGCGAGTTCGATTTCGGCGACGAGGCCGATTTCCGCCGCGGCGTCGACCTGTTCATGGAAATGGTTCGCAAACGCTACACGCGCTCGCGCCCCAACGCGCCGGCCATCTCCCGTTGCCAATTCGGCTGCCGCAGCCTGCTGTATCAACTGCAAGCCCGCATTGATCTCAAGGCGATCGCGGAGGAGGAGGTCCGCGCCACCGGCTGGGACCGCAGCGACTACGCGGGAATCGAGTAGACGCTTCGATATTCACTTGCCGAGGAACGACACGGCTTGCGTCACCACCTGGCGTAGTTTGGCGAGATCGACGGTTTCTCCGGAGGCGGGAAACGGGAAGGTGGCCAGGAACCATTCCTCAGTGAACGTGGCAGATTCGCCGGGCTTCAATCGTTCGCGCGGACCAATGGGCTCCAGTTCCACGCGGGCGCCCGGCGGATACCAGACAGAGACCGTGAGGCCGGCCACTTCGTTGTAGACGCGATCCGGGTAAACCGGGAATTGCTTGATGAACAGCGTCCCGCCGGGCATCAGGTAGGCAAACCATCCGGCCTGCGAATCGAACCCCAACTTGGGAAACTTGGGGGCCGCCAGAATCTCCAAAAAGCCATCGCGGTGGCGAATCTGCGGGTCGTTGGGACGCAGATTGATCCGATCGCCGTCCTCGTACATCACATAGTGGTTGGGAAACCGGCTGGGGGTTGTGGTCGGCAACAGGCAGATTCCGCCGCCGAGTGCAAACGTGCGGCTCCAATGACACCATTCGGTGGTGCGCTGCGAGATGTTGCGAATGGTCTGGGTGCAAGCCAGCCGCGAGCCGGCCTCTGCCAACTGAAACTCACGCACAAGCTGCGTGCCGGTGGCGTCGTCTTCCTGACTCACCAGGCGCGCGGAGCGTGATCCCGTGATCTCGCCTTTCCATCGCCCCGCCCACAACTTGGGATGCGGCGGAATCGTTTTCTCGGGTCCGATATCAAATCGTCCGGCCGTCTGCGATGCCGGCTTGCCAGGGACATACGGCTTGCCGGTCTCCGCTTCCTCCAGGTACAAGGCGTTCTCTCCCTGGCGCGCGTATTCCAGAACGCGGCCGCCCGCCTCCGGACAGAGCACAACTTTGTTGGTGGCATTGCGGAGCACAATGCAGTTGGGGTAACCGTGATAGGTCACGACCTGGGCATCGTTCTCGGCAGCCGCCGCAGACGCGACCCACAGCAGCCCCCACGACAACGTACCTAGAAATCGCAAATGCATGGCATGCCTCCTGGATGATTGCACCGGCTCACCTTATCTCGCCCCGCTCGGAACCTCAAGGCAATTCTCCGCCGCGCCGGTTGTCTGTGGCCCACGCCATATCTAGACTGCCCAGGGATGCTGCGCCAGGCGAGCAACGTTGTTTGGCGGTGTCGTTCAACATGTCACATGTCATCGACAAGATTCGTGAAACTACATGGCTCGTGCTGGCGCTCGCCTGCGTTGCCTACGCCGCACTGACCCTGATTATCAGCGGGCTGTACGCGGGCCGGGTTGGGGTGGCAATCGAAGACTTGCAACGATTGACGGCGGGCTTGCTCGCGCCGCCGCTTGTGGCCAATCTTCCCGTGCTTGTGGTCATGGGTCTCATCATCTTTGCCATCGGCCGGCTGCAAACATCGGACGTCGGCTTCCAGTCCGCGGCGATCGTGCCGGCTTTGCTTGTCCTTGCGGTGTTCTGGATCGCAATGCAAGGCGTGCTTGTCCTTGGCTTGTCCTTCGGAGACGGCCCGCTCCAGTGGCACGAAGACTGGCGATGGCCTGGTTGTGTCGGCGGCCTCTTGCTCGGGCAACTGCTGGGCACAGCCTTAGTGGAAGAAACACTGTTTCGGGGATTCCTTCTGCCGCAGTTCTACCTCAAGGCATCTCGTTTCTGCCGTGGGCCGTTTGCCGTCCTCATTGCCTTATTGATTTCGCTGATGGCTTTCAGCTTGGCGCACATTCCCCACGACGTTTTTGTGCAGAACGTCACCGCCCCGGAGTTGCTCGACGGCCAGTACCAGCGACTCATTTCTGGTCTGCTGTACAGCGCGGCGTACCTCGTAACTCGGAATCTCTTGTCTGCGTTGGGCTTCACGCGCTCTACAATCAACCCACGACGCTGGTGCAGATATCTCGCAGCGATGCGCAAGACGTGTGGTATATGTTCGTCCTGATTCTCCTCGTCGCCTGGCCTCTCGCCAGGAGGTTCCGAGCCGGAAGTACGCGTCAATAGTCGTACCAGAGGGCGAGCCCGAGTTGTTCTTCGTTGCGGTTAAAGAATTGCAACTGCGTGCTCTTGCCTACCTGGTACTGCATGCCCGCGCGAAACATGTGGCGGCTGCCGAATCCGCGCCATTGCCAGCCGGCCTGGGCGGAAAGCGTGCCTCCGAAATCGACCTCTTCCCGCGCCAGATAATTGATGGCGGCAAAGGGTGCGCCATGTATCCCGGTGGGATAGGCGGGACTGAACTCCACGCCGGTCTGAAATTCCCACGGCTCGGCCCCGCCGGAGGTGTAGCAGGCGTAGCCCGCCTCGGCATACACGCGGACATCTTCATTGAGGTAGGCCGCCAGACCGAACACGATGACATCGCGGCTGTAGTTGACGCGAGGAAAGCCCGGGTTCTTGAACATGAACTCGTCGCCCAGATGCGAGCTCAAGTGATAGTAGGCCAGCTTAGTCTCGAACACGCCCAAGGCATACGTGATGGGCACGCCAAATCGGAAGTCGGCGGCAACGAGGTCGCGTTCCTCCTGGGGATCCAGCCGCGGCATGCCGGCCCCTTCGATATCGATCTGAAAGCCCTCGGGCCGGTAGGCGTTGCGCGTGCCATGCCGAAGAATGCCCACGCGCCCGCCCAGGGTGGAGTCCCACAGCCAGCCGTGGTCTTTATCGTGGAACCAGAAGCTGGAGATGCGGGACTCTTTGGGACCGGCGAGATAGGAGCGAAACAGCAGTCCCTCGGGCAAGAGTTGCCAGGTCCAACAATCACCGTAGCAGTCCAAGTTTGGCTGCTTGCCGCGGGAATTGTGCCAATCGGAAAAGTAAGGGTCGTGCGAGGGCGACAGCGAATCGTGCGTTTCCTGGGGCGTGACGAGCTCCGCCTCGGGCGATGCCAGGAGGCTGGCCTCGGGGAGGATCAAGTCCTCGGCGCGCAGCGGAGCAGCCGCGATCCCCGCGAAGAGCACTCCGATGAGCATACGGCAACAACGATTCACGCGACTTGCTTTGCACCAAAGGAGGGAAATGTCCGAAGTTTGGCGGTCGGAGTGTAGCCAGTCGTTCGCGGCGCGAATAGATTGGTAGCCAGCCGATTTTCCGGGGGCCAGCAGTGCTAGCTCGGCGGGAAGGGGATAATGGTTCTGATGGAATTAAGCGGAGAAGCTGGGGCACACTGAAAAACCTGAGGCTGTCGAATCAAGATGTCGCTGGCACAAACACTCGGCCGCATACCCAGCGGTCTGTTCATCCTCACGGCACGTCAAGACGACGTCGAGACCGGCATGTTGGCGAGCTGGGTGATGCAAGCCGGATTCGAGCCGCCCATGCTCACCGTGGCGTTGCGTCAGGATCGCTACGTGACCCAATGGATCACCGACGGGCGGCCGTTTGTGCTCAATCTTCTGGGCCAGGACCAGAAGGGGATGATTGCCCATTTCGGCCGCGGCTTTGCCCCCGGCGAGCCCGCCTTTGAGGGCGTGGAGCTGAGCCGCACTTCGACGGGGCTGGCGATTCTTTCCGGATGCGTGGGACATCTGGAGTGCGAAGCCGTGGGCCATGTCGACTCGGGAGATCATCGCATCGTGCTGGCGCGAATCCTCGCCGGCCAGTTGCAGAAAGAAGACAGCCCGCTGGTTCACATCCGCAAGAATGGATTGCACTATTAATTCACGCCCGCGTTCCAATGTTTTGAAATCCATCGGGTACGTCTTCACGGCACTGGCGCTGCTCTCCGCTTGCGGCGTGGCGGCCGCGCCGGCGCTGCAGCTTGAGCAACTCGATCCCCGCGTCCTCCCGGTCGAATCCGACCCGGCCGGCATGCTCTCGCGTGACATCCGACGCCGGCTGACAGAGGCCAACGATCGGGAGAGCGCGGCGTGGCGGGAGATCAGATCGCTCGAAGACTGGCAGCGTTACGTGAAGCCGCGGATCCAAGCGTTAAGGGAGAGGCTCGGCATCCAGAAGACGCCCGATGCGCCGCCGAAGTTCCTGGTCACGGGAAAGCATAGCGGCGAGGGCTACGAGATTCAGAACGTCGTCTTCGAGAGCCGCCCTGGTCTGGCCGTCTCGGCGAACCTGTATCGGCCCCACGAGCCGCGAGCCTCGATGCCCGCGATTCTGATTGTCCACAGCCATCACGCTCCCAAGACGCAGAACGAGCTGCAGGACATGGGCATCACCTGGGCGCGGCAAGGCGCGGTGGTGCTGGTCATGGATCTGCCGGGGCATGGTGAACGCCGGCAACACAAGTTCGCGGATGAGTCCAACTACCCGCGGATGTTTCGCGTCAGCCGGCAGGATTACTACTTCCGTTACAACACCGGCTTGCAGTTGCCGCTGGTGGGCCAATCGCTGATGGCCTGGATGGTGCATGATCTGCGGCGCGGGATCGATCTGGTGGTCTCGCTGCCCGGCGTGGATAAGACACGCATTGCGCTGTTAGGGGCTGTGGCCGGAGGCGGCGATCCCTGCGCGGTCACGGCGGCCGTGGATGAACGCATCACGCTGGCCGCGCCGTTTAACTTTGGCGGTCCGCAGCCGGAGAGCACGTTCCCGCTCCCGGATGATGCGGAGACGCGCTTCAATTACGCCGGCGGCGGCAGTTGGGAATCGACCCGCAATCTGCAATTTTCGGCCTCGGAGGGATTTCTGTCGTGGGTGATTGTCGGCTCGTTGGCGCCGCGCGGATTGGTCTACGGCCACGAGTTTTCCTGGGACCGGCCGCGCGATCCGGTTTGGAAGCGGCTCGAGACGATCTTCGGCTTTTATCAAGCCAGCGATCGGCTGAGCTACGCGCAGGGTCGCGGGCGTCTCTCCGGCCAGCCGCCGGAGGCGACACACTGCACAAACATCGGTCCCGTGCATCGCGAGCGGATTCATTTGGCCCTGAGAGACTGGTTAGGCTTGGCAATTCCCGAAAAGGAGGCCACCGAGCGTCGACCGGCGACCGAGTTGCTTGCGATGACGTCCGAGGCTCGCTCGCAATTTCAACCCAGGCTGATCCACGAAATCGCGGCAGCGTCGATTGAAAAGGATCGCCAAGCAAACTTGCGGGAACACTGGTCGCAGGCGCTGGGCGACATTCGCCCAAGTGCTGTACGCGTGATTCGACGGGATCGTAACGCCCTTATTGAACGAGTCGCAGTGGAGACGCAACCCGGCATTCAAGTTCCGTTGTTGCTGCTGCTTCCCGATACGGCTAGATATCTGCGGCCGCCGGTCGTCATAGGTATGGCTCAAGCGGGCAAGCAGGGATTTCTGAAACATCGTGCCGAGACGATCAACGCCCTGCTGGCCGGTGGTGCGGCAGTGTGTCTGCCGGACTTGCGGGGAACCGGCGAGACGCAACCCGGCGAGGGCCGAGGCCGCACCAGCTCCGCCACCTCGCTCTCTTCCAGCGCGTGGATGCTGGGCCAGACGATGCTCGGCTGGCGACTGAAGGATTTGCGCGGCGTCTGCCGCTGGCTCCAGACTTGCGAGGATCTGGATGCTGACAGGCTGGTGCTGTGGGGCGAGAGCTTCGCCCCCGTGAACGACCCATCACGCGAGTTCGACGTGCCGTGGGATGCTGAAAACTTGCCATCGCAGTCCGAACCGGGGGGCGCGCTGCTGGCGCTATTCGGCGGACTGTTCGAAGAGCACGTGCGCGGCGTCTATGCCCGCGGCGGATTGGTGAGTTATCAATCGCTGCTGGAGAGCCCTTATCTCTACGTGCCGCACGACGCGGCCGTCCCGTTTGCGGTAACGGGCAACGACGTTGACCTTCCCGCCGTTGCGGCGGCCCTTGGCCCGCGGCCCTTAAACCTCGAAGCGCAGGTTGACGGACGCAACCGCCTCGTCGGCCCGCCCGCCAGCGATCAAGCGGCCGTTGCCCAGTGGCTGCTCAACGCGACGCGTTGATAGAAAGACCTCGGCACAATGCTGCTGTATCTGGTACGACATGGAGAGAGTGCCTTCAACGCAGAGGGGCGCATTCAGGGGCAGACCGACGTGCCGCTTTCGCCGCTGGGACTGAAGCAAAGCGAGGCATTGGCGCAGGCTTTGTCGTCGTTGCCCATCGAGGCCGTCTTTTCCAGTCCGCTGCTACGCGCCGCACAGACAGCACGCCCCGTGGCGGCAGCGCTGGCCTTGGACCTCCGCTTTGAGGAGCGACTTAAGGAGCTCAACGCGGGCGTGTTCCAAGGCCTCTTGTGGGAAGAGGTGGGGATCGAGCATCCCGAGGCAGCCGCCCGCTGGAGATCGCACGATCCCGACTTTGTGATTCCTGGCGGCGAGTCGCGGCGGCAACTTATGCAGCGCGGCCGCGCGGCGCTGGAGGCCATCCGCGAATGCGGACTGCGGCAAGTGGTGGTCGTGGCTCACGGCGGCGTGCTGGCCGCCGCGCTGAAATCATTGCTCGAGATTCCGGCGGAATTGAACCCGTTCAATCTCTACAATGCCTCGATCAATCAACTCCGCTGGGACACGCACGTGAAGCTGCTCACGCTGAACCAGGTAGAGCACCTGGCGCGCCTCGAGGGCGTTCACGCAACGCGCACGGGCGACTTGTAGCGTCGAAGTTTACTCGCCGGTCTTTCCGCTGCAATCTCAGAGGTCCACCCCCGAAGCTCGAGGATGCGGCACATCCGTTTGCCGGAGATGACCTCACGGAACGAGTCCTGCGGCATCTCGCGCGAGGCCGTCTTCGTGCGCGACCGCCAGCCACCCCTCGGCGGCCTCACGGAGGTTCGAGCGAATTTCGTCAAGCGTCTCGCCTTGGGTGTGGCAGCCAGGGAGCGCGGGGATGGAGGCAGAATAGCCGCCTACGTCTGGTTCCGGGCGCACAATCGCGGCGAGATTAACGCTCACCTCGACAACAACGGACGGAGCACTGGTGGCGGCATGGCTCATTGCAAGGTCCTCCATTTAATGTAGTTTACGGCACAAGGAGCATGAGGTCGAGTCCGAGAAGACCTCTTAGAGCTCTTCACTTGCGATCCAGGATGGTGGGTCTCGAAGCTTGGCTTTTTCGAAGCGTCGCGCGACGCGCACCGGTCTGCGATAACAGGCGTCTTCAGACTTCGAAGAAGTAGCGGGCAAAGTGATAGAAGACGGGGGCGGCGAAGCAGATGCTGTCGATGCGATCGAGCACGCCGCCGTGGCCCGTGACGAGCGTGCCGTAGTCTTTCACGCCGCGGTCGCGCTTGATGGCAGACATGGTGATGCCTCCGGCGAAGCCCATTACGGCGATGACCATGGACATGCCGGCCGCTTCCCAGGGCTCAAAGGGGGTTGCCCACCACAGTGCAGCGCCCAGCAGCGTGGCCATGGTGATGCTGCCGAAGAAACCCTCCCAGGTTTTGCTGCCGCTGATGGCCGGCGCGATCAGGTGCTGGCCGAGGAGTTTCTCGGAGACGTACTGCAACACATCGCCCACCTGCGCGATCAGCACAAAGTAGAACAACAGCCGCGCGTTGGCGTTCTGCCGGGCATCGGGCGAGAGGCCCGGCGCAAGGTTCAGGCTGAGCAGAGCGGGGGCGTAGCTTAGACAGTAGACGCAGATCATCAGGCCAAACTGAATCTTGGCCGTGCGTTCCAGGAATCGTTTGAAGTCCCCCGCCCAGGCCGTGCGCGCAGGAATGAATAAATAGGCGTACACGGGAATCAAGATGCTGTAGACCTCGTACAGCTCCATGCCCACCAGAACGTATTGCAACGGCGTGAAGATAAAGAAGACCCAGAACAGCGGTCGATGATCTCCAGGCCGCGTGGGCGTGAGGGTGATGAACTCGCGCAGCGCCCAGAAGGAGAGCAGTCCGAACAGCACCACCGTGGCCTGCCGGCCGGCAAGGAACGTGGCGGCCAAAATGGCGCACATCAACCACCAGGCGCGGATGCGAAGGTGGAAATGCCGCACCACTTCGGGGTTGAGATTGGTATCGGTGCGCCGCTTGAGAATCTGCCCGATGAGCGTGGCGATGCACAGCACGCCCACGACGGCCCCCAGCAGGCCGGCGGTCTTGGCGTCCAAGGGAAACGTCATAACGGTCCGAACCGGATTTGCCAGCCGCGTGGGCCACGGAAGACGGTCGCTGGACAGAAGTGGCGTTGCCGAAACGCTTTAGCAGCCGCTGCTGCCATTACTTTAGCGTCGGTGACAATCCTTCGCAAGCACGCCGGCCTGAGCAGCGTATCTTCCGCTCGCCGAAACAATTACGATAGTAAGGGGTTAGATTGTGGGGAATTCTGCGCACTGCGGTTCGATTCAGAAGGATTTAACAATGCTCTGCCACCGCCGTTCACTGCGTGCATTGCTGTCGGGCTTCCTGTTCGCAAGCCTCGTATCATCTGCCGCCGGTCAAAGTTCCTATGGCAGCCGCGGTCCCGGTGGACCGAGTGGAGGGCCAGGCGGCGGTCCGCCGATGGGTGGTCCCGGCGAGATGATTCGTCGCATGGATGCCAACGGTAACGGCGTTTTGGAACCCAACGAGCTTTCCGGACGCGCCAGCGAGTTTATCGGACGCATGGCGCGCGAAGCGGGACTGGATCCCAGTCGGCCCATCCCCATCAGTCGATTAGAAGAGAGCATGCGGCAGCGCTTCTCCGGCGGCGGTAGCTCAGGCGGAGACCGCGGGAGTTACGGTGGTGGTTACGGCGGTGGAGATCGCGGGAGCTACGGCGGAGATCGCGGCAGCTCGGGCGGAGACCGCGGGAGTTCTTCCAGTTCGTCCAGCTCACGCCCCAGTTATCCGCCCGCGCCGGTAGCCCCCCCGTTGCCCGTGGGCGTACAGGGGTTTGGCGTGCCGATCCAGGTGGCGTTGGTGCCTGGGTTCGGCGGCGGCGCGGGG
>JBGTDH010000708.1:0-1969 GCA_041748435.1 Pirellulales bacterium | reverse complement strand
GGAGCGGCTGATTACTTCGTACACGGATGCCACCACAATTCTTCTAAATTCGCCGCGGCGCGAAACCGGCACGTCGTTGCGCTGCACGACGCTCGACGATCCGCAGATTCCGTTTCGCCGCCAGGTGGCGGCCAATCCGCTCGAAGAGAAACTTGTCGTGACGCAGGTGGTTCCCGGCGCCGCGGGACTCGTGGTTGTCCAGCGCAACGGGGTGGAATATGTGTTGCGTCCCGAAGCCAGCATCACCGATGAGCGCGGCCAGGCATGGCCGGAACTGGCCGGGTGGAAGCTCGATGTCCTGGCGCGCAACTACGCCCAGTTCGTCAACGGCCGCCAATTCGCGGGCTTCTACGTCAAGCGCTAACGCCGACACGATTCCGTTCCAGCATTACCCATCTCAGGGCGCAAACCACAGATAAGACCCAACGCACACGGCCAGCACGATCACGGCCAGGCCGCAGACGAACTGGAACTTTCGCTCGGTGGATTGCTCGTCCGAGTAGGCCAACAGCGTCGCGAATAGTTCGCTCAGCCAATCCACGCCGCCGCTCCGTTATTGCGCCAGGGGCGCTGTTTGCTCGGGCGTGGTCAGGCCGGCGGGCAGTTCCATGATGCGCAGGTTGCGGAAGTTAATCTCGGCCCCTTCCGATTCCAGACACAGATAACCCTTGCGCACGGAAGACTGGCTGATCCCGTTGACGAACTTGCCGTTCACGGCCAGCTTGACCACGCCATCCACGAACACGACATCGTATTCGTTCCATTCGCCCTTTCCCTTGCAGCGGTTTTCGACTGACTTGCTGCGCGTGCCGCGCGGGTTGTCGGGCGTGATCGTCAGGCCGTTGGCGCCGAACAACTCCCCATGAACATAGGCGATCGGTGGCAGCGTGCCGTCTTTCTGCTTGTGTTGATTTACCCAATCCAGCTCCAACATCTGCACCTCCAGACCCTTGGGCAGCCGTTTGCCCGCGGGCACGGTCCCTTCGCTCCAGGCGAACACGCCCGAGTTGCCACCCGCCTCCATGTGTCGCCACTCCACGTGTAGCAGGAAGTTTTCGTACTGACGATCGGTGCGCATCACGCCGATGGGCTGGCCTTTGCAGACCAGGAGACCGTCGCGCACGCTCCACGTATCCGGATCGGTATTTACGTTAACCCAACCCGTGAGATCTTTGCCATTGAACAGATCCCGCCAGGCGAGCGGCTCGGAAGCCTGCGCATCCTGGAAGCAGCCCAGAAACAGCAGAATGCAGGAAACAACGACTCGTTTCATGATGTGGCTTTCTTATCGATGAGCGCGGCTACCGGTTGAAAACTCGATTCCGATCGGGCGGTTCCGAGTACTACGATCCTGGCGGAAAAATCTGGCTGACGGGATAGCGGAAACCCGGCAATACGTCTTCCCCGTCGAGATGGTCTCGCTCGGTGAGCCAGTGGATTGTGCCATTGACGCGATGAATCCGCACGACGCGCGACTCGGGATTGATGACCCACACCAAGCGCACTTGCGCTGCGAGGTAGTCCAGGACCTTCTCATCGATCTCATAGGCCAGGTCGTGAGGCGACAGCACTTCCACGACCAAATCGGGGGCGATGCGAATATGTCCCACGGGAAGTTGCTCACCCGGCAGGCGGACGCGGCGGATGAAGGAACAATCGGGCCGCCGCGCCGTATTGGGAGAATCGGGGAAGCATTGATAACTGTTGTCGGCGGGCCAAGCCCAGCCTTGGGAATGGATTTCGCTGAACGTGCTGAGAGCACAGAATACTTGACCTCCGATCCAACTCGATAACGCTCCGCCATTCCGCTCCACGAGTAGTCCATCAATGAGTTCGTACTCCTTGCTGTCTGGCAGGGACAGAAACTCTTCAGCGGTCAAGGTTGTGGGGGCTTCGATCGTGGCCATGGTCATTACTCCCGCGTGACGAATTCGTCCAGGTTCAACAGCGTTCGCGCTACGGCGACCCA
>JBGTDH010000707.1:0-7402 GCA_041748435.1 Pirellulales bacterium | reverse complement strand
GATCCCGCGCTCGCTTCGCGTGCCGGGCGACAGGCGGTGATCTTCCCGGTGCGGCATCATTTCTATGAAGCCCTGATTGTTCCGGTGAACAGTTGCCTGCCGCTGTGCCTGTTCCTGGCGATTGTGGATGGCGCGCCGGTGTACGTGGTGGTGCAAGTCATTCTTACCGCGTTCATGGGCACCAGCGTGGTGCTCATGACCACGTTCTTCACCAGTGAACGTTGGATGGCGCATGTCACGCGCTACTTGCTGAATAACAACGTCGCCATTCCGTTCGACGATCTGCCCACCAACAAGCTGCACGTGCGGCTGAACGTGTGCTTCAGTGTCACCATTGTAGTGACGGCCGTGATGATTGGCGCCTTGGCCAACCAACGGGCATGGGACATTATTCGCAATCCCGACCGGCAGTTGGAGTTCGTGGAGAACTTGCAGCACCATCTGATGTTTATCGTGCTCACGGCGGTGGCGGTGGGCTTTGCCTTCTCGCGCTTGTTGAGCAGCTCGGTGGCTTCCCGCGTGCAGACCATCGTGGCGGCCATGCGTCGCGTGGAGCAGGGAGATTACTCGCAGCCCGTGCTGCCGACGGGGAACGACGAAATTGACATCCTGGCCCGCCGCTTCAACGAGATGGTGGGAACTCTGGAGCAGAACGATCACACCATTCGCGATCTGAACGCCAACTTGGAGCAGAAAGTCAAACGCCGCACACGGCAGTTGTCCAAGAGCCGGGTCACGCTCAAGCGTTCGCTGGCCAAGCTGCAAGAATACGATCGGCTGAAGACGCAGTTCTTCTCCAACATCAGCCACGAAGTGCGCACGCCGCTGACGATGATCCTCACGCCTGTGGAGCGGCTGCTGGAGAAGCAGCGTGATACACTGCCCAGCCAGGCGGTGAATTTACTGGAGATGGTGCAGCTCAACAGTCAGCGGCTGCTGGAGCTGATCAACCGGCTGTTGGATTTCTCGAAGCTGGAAGCGGGGCGGATGAAGCTGGTCCCGACAGCGGTTGATATGAACCGCCTGGCCGGCAATCTGCTGGCCGCCGCCGGGCCGCTGGCCGAGCAGCGCGGCATCGAGCTGGTGGGCGAGCTGGATCCCGAGCTTCCCATCGTGGCTGCTGATGAAGAGAAGATCGACACCATTTTGAGCAACCTGTTCTCCAACGCCATCAAGTTCACCCCCGCCGGCGGCCGCGTGTGCATTCAGACGCGGCTGGAGGCGGGTCGCATGACGGTAAGCGTGAGCGATACGGGCATCGGCATCGATCCCGCGCATCATGCCAGCGTGTTCGAACGGTTCGTGCAGGTGGATGGCTCGACGAGCCGCGAGTTCGCCGGCACGGGCTTGGGCTTATCGCTGGCCAAGGAGCTTGTGGAGCTGCACGGCGGGCAGATGCACCTGGAGAGCGAGCTGGGACACGGCTCGCGGTTCTGGTTCGAGCTGCCGCTGATGCAAATCGAGGACGCGCCGCTGGAGACGGCCCCGGAGCCGCCGCCGCATCGCAGCCGCAAGATTCGCTTTGCCGATTTGCAGACGTTCACGGCCGACATCGGCAGCATGCCCGTTGCGCCCGCCGAAACGGATGCTCCCGACACGCGCGAGCACAAGATCCTGGTGGTGGATGACAGTCCGGAGATGCGGGCGCTGCTGGGCGACATCCTGAGCGAAGAGTATCGTGTGGTCTACGGCAGCGATGGCCAGGAGGGTTGGGAGGTGGCCCAGCGGGAGCGGCCCGACGTGATTATCTCCGATGTGATGATGCCGCGCGTTGATGGCCGCGAGTTCTGTCGCCGCGTGAAAGAAGATCCGGCGACGGCGCAGATTCCGTTCGTGATGCTCTCCGCCAAGGCGGAGATGACGATGAAGGTCGACAATCTGAATTGGGGGGCCGACGAGTATCTCACGAAGCCGTTCGATCGGCAGGAGCTGCAAGCCCGCGTGCGTTCGCTGCTGCGATTGCGGCGGTTGACACAGGATCTCGATCGCCAGAACCGGGATTTGCAAGCGGCCTATGAAGAGCTTTCGGCGGCTCAGAGTCAACTGGTGCGGTCGGAGAAGATGAGCTCGCTGGGCCAGATGGTGGCCGGCTTGGCGCACGAGATCAACAACGCCATCAACGCGGTCTACAACGGGATCAAGCCCCTCTCGACGAACATCCACAAGCTGGAAGCGGTGCTCAAGCAGCGCAGCGAGGCGGCAGACGCAGCCCCGGCCAAAGCCGGCGGCAAGGGCGATGTGGACGCTTTGTTCAAACGCATCTTCTCGCTGGCCGGCGTGATCGAAAGCGGCGCCACGCGTACGGCGCGCATCATCGGCGATCTGAAGACCTTCTCGCATCCCGGGCGCGAGCGGTTCGAGGAGTTCGATCTGCACGAGGCGCTGGATGTGTGCGTGAACCTGATCTCCAGCACGGTGAAGGACCGTATCGAGATTCACAGGAGCTACGGCAGCGTGCAACGGATGTTCGGCCCGGCCGGCCAGTTGAATCAGGTGTTGATGAACATTCTGGCCAATGCCCATCAGGCGATTAAGGGGCGGGGCACGATCACGGTCGCCACCCGGCAGGAGGGCGAATGGGTCTACGTGAGCATACGCGACTCGGGAACTGGCATTCCCCCAGACGTTAAGAGCCGCATCTTCGACCCGTTCTTCACCACAAAAGACCCGGGAGAGGGGACCGGGCTGGGTTTGTCGCTCAGTTATGGCATTATTTCCCAGTTGGGTGGCACTATCGAATGCGAGACTCAAATGGGGCAGGGGACAGAGTTCATTGTGAAGACGCCCTGCCGCGCGGCCTCCGCCGCCGCCGTGGCGCAGCTGATACAAAGTCCGGACGCGAAGGCGCTGATGTCTCTGGGGGCTTAAGCCGATGAAACGGGACCTGCTGTACGTCGACGACGAGATGGACAATCTCGTGGTGTTCGAAGCCACGTTCGAGGACGACTTCAACATCACGGTAGCCAACAGCGGCCAGGAAGCGCTGGACATTCTGGACAACCAGTCGTTTCCCGTCGTGGTGGCAGATCAACGCATGCCGTTCATGACTGGGGCCGAGTTGTTCGAGCAGATGCGATTCCGTTACCCGAACACGAAGCGCGTGATGCTCACCGGCTATGCCGATAGCCACGCCATGTTGGATGCCATCAACCAGGGGCAGGTCTACTACTTCATCAAGAAGCCCTGGGACCGCGACCTGGTGTTTTCCATCTTGGTGCGGGCCATCGAAAGCTACGATCTGGCCATCTCCAACATGGCGCTGACCGATCGCCTGGTGGCCAACGATCGCTGCGCCACGCTAGGCCGCTCGGCCGCGCGCATCGCCCACGAGATGGGCAACCAGCTTTGCATGCTGCCGCTGCTGGAGCTGATCGAAGACAAGTACTCGGATCACGAAGACCTGCTGCAGATGGCGGCCATTGCCCGCACCACGCACGAGCATCTGCAAGAGCTGGTGAACGAGGTGAAGTCGTTCGTGCGGTTCCGGCACGAAGACCAGATCCGCCAGCCGCTGTTGCTTTCCGAGGTCGTGCATGAGCTGGTCGAGTTCCTGCGGTTCGATCGCTCTCTGCCGATGGATCGCCTTTCCGTGCAACTGGTGGCCGATGCCCTGGTGCGGGCCAATAAGGTGAACTTGCAGCAAGTGCTGGTCAACCTGCTGAAGAACGCGGCCCACGCCATTCGCGATCGGTTCGATGGTCATATCGAACTGCTCGTCTCGCAGCAAGACGGCGAAGCGGAGCTCACGGTGGCCGACAACGGCCACGGCATGACGGCCGAAGTGCAATCGCGCATCTGGGAGACGTTCTTCACCACGAAGGGCGGCGAGGGGACCGGCCTGGGGCTCGATAGTGTGAACTCGATTGTCGAGGCCCACGGCGGCCACATAACCTGCGAGAGTGAACCGGGCGCGGGCGCCAAGTTCACGCTGCGTCTGCCTCTGGCCGATGGCTCCCGCCTGGAAGTCTCCGACGATGTCCGCTGCCTGGAAGCCGTGGCCTCTTAAGCCGTAGCCGGCTTTGCGTCGATCGTTGACCTTAGTCTGATCGTGGTGTTCGACGACGCCAAGGCTTCCCATCACCTCGAATACTGCAGCACTTGCCGGATCGGGCGCTTAATCAATTGGTAGATCATCATGCCGAGGACGAGGGCTGCCAGCGAACCGACGGCCACGGACATCCAAGTAGGCCCGATTGTGTATCCGACCCAGTTCAGCAGGTTTTTCATGCCCGAGCGACGACCGGATGCCTCGTAGTTTGGTTCGCAGAGGGTGGTGAAGTAGATGAAAAAGCCGCCAATTACACCAATCACGGCCAGGATGAAAAGAGGACTTTGCATCACCGACCACGCATCCGCTTCCTCTTCACCCTCCGTGCCGCCGAGATGCTGCTTGATCGCGGCGAAAACTTCTGCCTGCTCTTTTCCTTCCGGGACCTTGGTCTTTTGCTGCTTCTGATCGAAGAGCGTGAGCTGATTCAACTGCTTGGCATAGGTCGCCTTGGAGATTTCGCTGGGATCGAGGTGAACGGCTTTGGGCCACTGCTGCAAGATCGCAACGGCTTCGTTGGGCGAACTCTTGGCCGCTGCAACCACCTCTACCCACTTCTTGTAGTCCTTCATCTTGCAAGCGAGCGTAATTCCTTCCGGCGACACATGCGCGATATGGTACTTCTTATCGTCCCCAATGCCTTCTTCCCACGATACCAGGGTTCCTGGAGCACCCGTGTTGCCCGTAATGTTCGCCATGGTCTGAGTCCTCCGCATCAAAAAGAACCGAGGGTCAAATTGTCTTGTCTGGGTTCCGATTGTCTGGGTTCCGAAGTGCGATTGCAACAAAACGGGTCCGATCTAATCGAAAAGCGACTTTGCACGGGAACCGATGTCGCCGAGCCGAACGACGGTCCAACTCGGCGTTACGTCGAGTCATCGCCGCTCGCGACGTTCGGGGTCGAGCGGTAGAATGCTGGCACGTCGCAGAGATCGAAGGATCGCCATGGGATGGAACAACGCAACGCTCGCGGCATCAGGAATAGGAGCAATCGATGAGCAGCCCGCCGTTTGTGCATCTGCACTGTCATAGTCACTACAGCCTGCTGGATGGCGCCAGTCCGATCGAAGGGCTAATCGGCAAAGCCAAGGCCAGCGGCATGAATGCCTTGGCGCTGACCGATCACGGCAATCTCTACGGAGCGCTGGAGTTCTACAAGGCGGCCAAGGCGGGGGGCATCAATCCGATCCTGGGGTACGAGGCGTATATTGCCCCCGAGAGCCGGTTCCGCAAAGAGGCCAATGCCGATGGCGAGGCCAGTTACCATCTCACGCTGTTGGCCCGGAATCGGACCGGCTTTCAGAATCTGATCAAGCTGGCGTCGTCGGCCTACCTGGAAGGGTTCTATCGCAAGCCGCGGATCGATAAGGAAATCCTGCAAGCGCACAGCGAAGGCTTGATCTGCCTCTCCGGCTGCGTCTCCGGAGAATTCAGCCGTTTTCTGCTCAAAGGCGGCGATCCCGCGGCCAACTTCCAGGAAGCCTGCGACCTGGCGGGCTGGTTCCAAAAGCTTTTCGGAGAGCGGTACTTCATCGAGATCCAAAACAACGGACTGGAGATCCAGCGGCTGGCGTTAGAAGGGGCCGTAAGGGTGGCGCAGCGCGTCGGCATTCCGCTGGTGGCCACGAGCGATGCGCACTATGTGAACCGCGAGGACGCAGAAGCCCAGGACGTGCTGTTGTGCATCAACACCGGCAAGTTCCGCACAGACACCAACCGCATGCGGATGGAGGGCGATCAGTTTTACCTGCGGGCACCCGAGGAAATGTACGCGGCCTTCTCCGGCCTGGAAGACGCTGTGCGGCAGAGCCAGGCGATCGCCGATACGGTCGATATTCAACTGGAGCTGGGCAAGCGGCACTTTCCTACCTACACGTTGCCGGCCGAAAAGTCGGCCGCCGATTATCTGCGTGAGCTGTGCTTGGAGGGCTTAAAGGAGCGCTATGCCGATCAGCCCGAGATGTGCATAGCGGGCGTACTCTCGGAGACGGTGCTGGCGAGGCTCGATTACGAGTTGGCGGTGATCAACAAGCTGGGTTTTCCGAACTACTTCCTCATTGTGTGGGACTTCGTGCGATTTGCCCGCGAGCGGGACATTCCGGCCACGGCCCGCGGTTCGGGTGTAGGCTCGGTGGTGTCTTACGGCTTGAAGCTGAGCCACGTTTGCCCGCTGAAGTACGATCTGCTGTTCGAGCGGTTCCTGGACGAGAATCGGCTCGAGGCGCCCGATATCGACATCGACTTCTGCCAGGATCGCCGCGGCGAGGTGATCGATTACGTCAAGCAGAAGTACGGCGAGGCGATGGTCGCGCAGATCGGCACGTTCGGCACGCTGGCGGCCAAGGCGGCCATTCGCGATGTCGGCCGCGCCTTGGGCTGGCCCATTCCGCGCGTCGATGCCCTGGTGGCGATGGTCCCCGGCGAGCTGAACATCGAGCTGGCCGATGCCCTGGAGAAAAGCGAGGAGTTGAAGAAAGCCTACGACACCGATGCGGAAGCCCGCGAGCTGCTGGACCTGGCCAAGAAGGTGGAGGGTTTGGCCCGCAACGTGGGCACGCATGCCGCGGCCGTGGTGATTGCCGATCGTCCGCTGGTGGAATACGTGCCGCTGCAGCGCGTGAAGGACAAAGAAGAAATCATCACCCAATGGGCGATGGGAGATGTCGAAGCGGCCGGCCTGTTGAAGATGGATTTTCTTGGTCTGCGCAATCTCACGATTCTGGCCAAGGCGGTCGATCTGATCGAGCAGACCACCGGCGAGCGGATCGATCCGCACAAGTTCCCGATGGACGACGCTCGGACGTTTGCGTTGCTCTGCCGCGGCGAAACGAAGGGCATTTTCCAGCTAGAGTCCGGCGGCATTCGCGATCTGTTGCAGCGGATGAAGCCTGATCATTTCCGGGACATCATCGCGACGAACGCCTTGTACCGTCCGGGTCCGCTGGAAGGGGGCATGGTGGACGATTACATCCAGGTGAAGCACGGCCGCAAGCCGGCCGAGTATCCGCACCCGGTGATGAAGGAGATTCTGGAAGAGACGCACGGAGTGATGGTCTACCAGGAGCAGGTGATGCGCATCATCAACCGCCTGGGCGATGTCGAGCTCTCCAGCGCGTACACATGCATTAAGGCCATCAGCAAGAAGAAGCTGCCGATTATCGCCAGGTTTCGCGAGGAGTTCGTGGCCGGCGCCACGAAGAAAGGCCTCAGCAAGAACGAAGCCGCCGAGTTGTTCGGCATGATCGAGAAGTTCGCCGGCTACGGCTTTAATAAATGTGTCGTGGGCGGGACGACTGTGGTCCATGCGGATAGCGGCGAGCGCGTCACAGTAGAGTCTCTCTTCCGCGAGCGCCG